>DHOO01000142.1:0-3411 GCA_002409975.1 Firmicutes bacterium UBA5388 | reverse complement strand
AGCTGGCTGGGGTGGGCGACTACCTAGGGGATTGCATAATTACAAATCTTAAATAATTCCATTATGCAAGTCCTTAAACAGAAAGATCCTGAGTTAAGGAGGTAAACAAACCGATGAATCTTACAGGCGCTCAAGCATTACTTGAAAGTTTACGGCGAGAAGGGGTAGAGGTGATCTTTGGTTACCCCGGGGGGCAAGTCATCCCGATTTACGACGCTATCTATCGTGAAGGGTTTAAGCATATTCTAACCAGACATGAACAAGGCGCTGTTCACGCCGCAGATGGTTATGCCCGCTCGACGGGGAGGCCCGGAGTTTGTCTGGCCACATCAGGACCGGGAGCCACCAATCTAGTTACCGGACTGGCGACCGCCTATATGGATTCAGTGCCAATCGTGGCCCTTACCGGTCAGGTTCCAACCTCAATGTTAGGTAGAGATTCCTTTCAGGAAGCTGACATTACCGGAATTACCATGCCGATTACAAAGCATAATTATTTAGTTAAAAACGTCTCAGAGTTGCCGAGAATTATTAAAGAAGCGTTCTATATAGCTACTACCGGACGCCCGGGCCCTGTCCTGATCGATTTGCCAAAAGATGTTAGTGTGAGCGCGTGCGTTTATTCTTATCCAGAAACCCTTAGTCTTCCCGGCTATAAACCGGTCTATGAAGGAAATGTCAAGCAGATCAAAGCAGCAGTGGCTGCTCTAGAAACAGCAAAAAAACCATTAATTTATGCCGGAGGAGGAGTGACTATTTCCGGGGCCGAAGAAGAACTCCTTCGTCTAGCGGAGAAAGCCGAAATCCCGGTGACTGCTACTTTAATGGGATTAACCGCTTTCCCCGGTACTCATCCTCTGTTTTTAGGGATGCTAGGAATGCATGGCGCCGTCGCCGCCAATTACGCCGTAACCAGCTGCGACTTATTGATTGCGGTGGGCGCCAGGTTTGACGATCGGGTTACAGGACAGGTTAGTACCTTTGCTCCCAACGCCCGGATTGTCCATCTAGATATCGACCCGGCAGAAATTGGCAAGAATGTCAGAGTGGACATTCCGATTGTCGGTGATGCCAAGCATATTCTGGCTGCCTTACTTTCGCTGCTTTCTGCGGAGAAACACGAACAATGGCTCAAAGAGGTTAACAAATGGAAGAGCAATCACCCTTTGGTTTACCAGCCCCATACCGATTATATCATGCCGCAAGCAGTGGTCGAGACGATTCTGGAGCTAACGGACGGCGAAGCGATTATCTGTACGGAAGTAGGGCAAAATCAGATGTGGGCAGCGCAGTTCTATCGTTTTACGAGACCGCGCTCTTTTATAACTTCCGGAGGCTTAGGAACCATGGGGTTTGGTTTTCCCGCCGCCATTGGCGCCCAGGTGGGCAACCCCGAGCGGGTAGTTATTGATATTGCCGGTGATGGCAGTATTCAAATGAACATTCAAGAACTGGCCACCATCGCCAGTTATCAGCTGCCGGTGAAAATAATAATTCTGAACAATGGTTATCTGGGAATGGTCCGACAATGGCAGGAATTTTTCTTTGAAAAACGTTATTCAGAGGTCGCCTTAAATAATCCGGACTTTGCTAAAGTAGCTGAGGCTTATGGGATCAAAGCTTATACAGTGAAAAAACCTGAAGAGTTAAAAAGAATGCTAACCGCAGTTCTCAACCACCCAGGCCCTGCTCTGCTTAATTGCCTGGTGCATCCGGAGGAAAACGTTCTGCCGATGGTTCCTCCTAATGGTTCAATCCATCAAATGTTGGGGGTGGGAGAAGTATGAAGCACATTTTGGCGTTATTAGTGGTCGACCAGCCGGGAGTTATGGTCCGCGTTGCCGCTCTCTATAGCCGTAGGGGTTATAATATTGACAGTATTGCTGTAGGAAAAACAGAAGATCCTCATGTTTCCCGGATAACCCTAGTGGTAGAAGCGGAGAATGAAGCAGAATTGGAACAGATCACCAAACAACTATATAAACTGGTTGATGTCATTAAAATTAACGATTTGACCAAGGATGATGCGGTCGAAAGGGAACTCGCTTTGATGAAAGTAAGCGCCGGGAGCGCTAATCGCGCCCAACTTTTACAGATCGCCGATATTTTCCGGGCTAAGATTGTCGATGTCTCCCAGGATGCCGTAATTATTGAAGTTACTGGTTCAGAGGATAAAGTAGAGGCGATCATCGCCCTGATCAAACCCTTTGGTTTAAAAGAGATCGTCAGAACGGGGAAGATTGCTATGGTGCGCTCGGCGGTAAGAAGTTAAAGACTAAAAGTAAATTAAAACTAGAGTCCTAAAAAAGAGGAAAACAATCTCCTGGAGGCAAGAAAACAAAAAAATTAAAGGGGGAGCAAAATGCAAGTTTATTATGATCAGAATGTTAATGAGGAGATTCTAAAAAACAAAACCATCGCGGTGATCGGGTATGGCAGTCAGGGGCATGCCCATGCTCAAAACTTAAGGGACAGTGGGCTTCAGGTGGTAGTTGGCTTACGTCCCGGTAAATCATGGAACGCTGCGCTGGAGGATGGCTTTACCGTCCTGACTGTGGCTGAAGCTGTGCGCAAGGCGGATATTATCATGATCTTAGTGAATGACGAATGGCAGGCTGACCTTTTCCGAGAGCAGATCGCCCCTCAGCTAACGCCTGGTAAAGCGCTGGCCTTTGCTCATGGTTTTAACATTCATTTTGATCAAATTATCCCACCGTCAGAGGTTGATGTTTTTATGGTGGCGCCTAAAGGGCCGGGTCATCTAGTTCGTAGAGTTTATAAAGAAGGAAAAGGCACTCCTTGTCTCATTGCTGTGGAACAAGATGCGACCGGTAAAGCTAAGGAGTTGGCCCTGGCTTATGCCAAAGGAATCGGTGGGACCCGCGCGGGCGTGATCGAGACGACTTTCCAGGAAGAGACAGAGACCGATCTCTTTGGTGAACAAGCAGTGCTCTGTGGAGGGGTAAGCGAATTAATAAAGGCTGGGTTTGATACGTTAGTGGAAGCCGGGTATCAGCCGGAGATTGCTTATTTTGAATGTTTACATGAATTAAAATTGATCGTTGATCTGATTTATGAAGGCGGAATCGCGCGGATGCGATATTCAGTAAGTGATACTGCTGAATTTGGTGACCTAACCAGAGGGAAAAGAGTGATTAACCAAGAGACGAGAGCAGAGATGAAAAAGATCCTTCGGGAGATTCAAGAAGGAGATTTTGCCCGGGAATGGATCTTGGAAAACAAGGTGGGGCGTCCGGGCTTTAATGCCGTTCGTCGTCGAGAACAACAACATCTAATTGAACAAGTGGGTAAGAAACTACGAGCGATGATGCCTTGGATTAAGGATGGGAAATGATCTTTACTTTCTTTCCACGTAAAAAGCTTAGATGACAGAGCTGACGCATGACTTTA
>DHOO01000043.1:71645-110841 GCA_002409975.1 Firmicutes bacterium UBA5388 | reverse complement strand
TAAATCAAATTGATAAGGTCATTAATATATTTGAACTTGAACAATACTTAAATACAAAAGCGGGGGATTTAAGTGGGGGGTACCGAAGGCGGCTGCAAGTCGCCAAGGCTTTTTTGGTTCAAAGTCCAATCTTAATTTTAGATGAACCTACGGAGGGGATGGATCCTATAATTAAGCAACAATGCCTAAAATTGATTAAAATGGAAGCTCAAAGCGGAAGAACAATATTACTTACGACGCAACGGCTTGATGAAGCGGAAGAAATATGTAATAGCATTATTATTATTAAAAACGGTAGTACTTTAATTCAAGGCCCTATCAATGAGATCAAAAAAGTTATCGGTGAATCATTTCAAGTTAAATTATGTTTTGATCAGGTTACCGCTGAAATTGAAGCTGAGATCAGAAAGATGAAGATGATTGAGGAAGTTAATATCAACTACAAAGAATCTTATCTTGAGTTTATTATTAATAAAAAAGTTTATAATCCTCTCGAGATTATAAATCAATTTACCCAAAATCATTGCGTTACGAAATTTGAAGTGAAAGAACCATCTTTAGAAACGGTATTTATGAAAATAATCCAGCGGAAAGAGGAAAACAAATGAATGATATATTTGCTAATCTTTATCGAGAGTATAAAACCAGAGTAACTTCATCAAGAATCATAACTGAAAATATTGTTAATCCCTTAGTTATTCTTTTTATCTTTGGAGTTGCTTTAGGAGAGGCCGTTGGCGATATTAAGATTGGGCAAGTTCGCGTCCCATATTTGTCTTTTTTTCTTTCCGGAGCGATTAATATAAGTATTATCACTAATGCCATGGTTGCATCCACTAGGTTATTCCTTGACAAATATGTGGGTCTGTTCGATGAGATATTAACTTATCCGATTAAAAGAGAGAGTATTCTAATTGGCAAATTGCTCTTTAATAGTATCCTTTCATTAGTTCAAGGAATAATTATGCTTACCTTTACCTATTTAATGAAGCCGGGATACTTCTCTAAGCCGGAGCAGATAATATTATTCTTTTTAGCTTTGATCATAATTTCCTGGGGTTGGTTTTTCATACTAATGTTTTTAGCTCTAAAAGTAAAAACCCAAGATGAGTTTAATAGTATGTACTATCTAGTAATGACTCCCTTAATGTTCATCAGTTCAGTATACTATCCTCTCGAAAAAACACCTTTTATTATTAAGGCAATAAGCAGTATTAATCCATTAACGTGGGCCACCGATATTAGCAGATTTTTTCTTTTAGGGCTTCCAGATCGGCATCTAACGAGTAAAATTATTCTCTATCTATTCTTCGTAATTATTAGTTATATTCTTGCAAGACGAAGTTTAAATGTCAAAGCAATAAGAGCTTCTTCTGCAAAAAGTCCTTAAATTAGATTAGACAGGTATTTTTATGTTGAATATCGAAGTAATGACTAGATTAAGAAATTGCATAATTCAATTATTTAAGATTTAACCACATATCCGATTTCGTGACTAATCGATCTATACCAGGGGAAACGCTATTGCAAGCTTTCAGTTCGTTCCAGATTAAGCCATACCTGATTAGGCAAAGTTCAATTGCGTATTCATTATGATCATTTTTCGGGATTAGTAGATTTGTCTGTTTGCAGATTTTACATCATAACCGGAGGAGCATGGTTAAACCGTGTACATGAATGATGAAAACAGGATTTATAGGGAACTGGCTTGCAAAGGTTATCATTCAATCGAGCGACGAGTTACGAGAAGTAGGGGTGTTTTCTAGTGCCGGAAGTAACAAACCTGAAAGTCACCATTGCTTACGATGGAACTGATTTTTGCGGGTTTCAAAGACAAGCCCAAGGGGAGAGAACAGTCCAGGGAGAGTTAGAAAAAGCCTTATTGAAATTGACTGATGCCGTGCCCCAAATTATAGCTTCCGGGCGCACGGATTCCGGAGTTCACGCCAAGGGTCAGGTTATCAATTTTAAGACCTCGTCCCGGATTCCTCTTCGGCGTTGGCCTGCGGCTTTTAATTCCTGTCTCCCTCCGGATCTCGTGGTGTGGAACGCCGAAGAGGTGGCGCCGGATTTTCATGCGCGGTATGGGGCTAAGGCTAAAACATACCAATATATTGTCTCTCGTCGCCGGTGGCCGGATATTTTTCTTCGCCGTTACTCCTATCATTATCCGGTTGTGCTTGAGGTGGCCGCGATCAGAGAAGCGGCCGCCACTCTGGTGGGGCTCCATGATTTCAAAGGTTTTGCCGCTGCCGGCTCCTCGGCGCTCACCACTACTCGCCACCTTTACCAGGTGGAGATTGAGGAGCAAGGGGAAGAACTTATTTTTATGTTAAAAGGTAATGGTTTCTTATATAAAATGGTGCGGAATATTGTGGGAACGCTGTTGTTAATTGGAGAGGGGAAGATGGCTCCGGTTATGATCCGAGAGATTTTAGCAACGGGGAAGAGAGAAAAGGCGGGACCAACCGCTCCGCCCCAGGGGTTAACTTTGCTCTCTGTTCAGTACTGATGACTCGTTTGTAGACAACTCTTGACCAATTGCTATGTTCTTTGGTATAATTAAGAAGTTCATAAATGAGGTTAATTTTACTCTGAGACTCTCGAGCCCCGAGTCGCAGCGGAGATTAGAACCTCGGTTGCAAGGGAGGTTTTGATATTGAAAACCTATCTGGCCAAACCAGAAGAGATGGAAAGAAAATGGTATCTTGTCGATGCTAAAGGTAAAACTTTGGGTAGATTGGCTAGCGTAGTTGCGGGTATTCTCCGGGGTAAACATCGACCGGATTACACCCCTAATTTAGACTGTGGCGATCATGTTATTGTGGTTAATGCCGAGCAAATTGTGCTGACTGGGAAAAAACTACAGCAAAAAAAGTATTATTCTCACTCACAGTATCCGGGTGGGTTGAAGGTTACGTCATGCCAGACGTTAATGGATAAAAAACCGGAACTGGTAGTGACGAAGGCGATCTATGGAATGATTCCCCACAATAGATTGGGGCGGGCACAGTTTAAAAAGTTAAAAGTTTATCGCGGACCGGAACATCCTCATGCGGCTCAGAAACCCGAGCCGTTGGAGATTAAGGCTTGAGTCGAAGGGAGGTAACGAATTTTGCCGAGTGCAAAAAAAATGGATAATCTTAGATACTATGGCACTGGTCGCAGAAAAACGGCAATTGCTAAGGTATGGCTGGTTCCCGGGCAGGGAAAAATCCAGGTAAATAATAAAGATGCTAGTTACTATTTTGGGCGTAAGGTTTTAGAAGTTTTAATTCAACAACCTTTAGAACAGACCGGTACTAACGGGAAGTATGACGTTGTTGCCACAGTATATGGCGGAGGAGTCAGTGGACAGGCAGGCGCCATCCGGCATGGTATTGCCCGTGCTTTGCTTAAAGTTGATTCTGAGTTTAGAATACCGCTGAAACGGGCGGGCTTTTTAACAAGGGATTCCAGAGCGAAAGAGCGGCGGAAATACGGATTGAAAAAAGCAAGAAAAGCGCCGCAATTCTCCAAACGTTAAGCATTAAGACACGACTATCCTTTGGTCGTGTCTTTTTTCATACGACAAAGGTGTGACGGAAGAGATGGGTATAAAAAGTAAAAAGGGAATACTGGTAGGGGGAGGACCTATTAATAAGGGATTTCTCCGTAAAGAGCTTGGATCCGGGTATAATTTATTAATGGCGGTCGATGGCGGGGGGAAACCTCTGTATGATTTGGGTTATATACCTAATATTATGCTGGGTGATTTTGATTCCTTACCTCTCCAGTACAGAGAATTTTTTGCGGACAAAGGCGCCGAACTCTTTACTTATCAGCGAGAAAAAGATTGGACTGATCTGGAGCTTGGTATGGACTTAGCACTAAGTAGGAAAATTGAAGAAATACAGGTTTTTGGCGGGCTGGGGGGGAGGTTAGATCATACGCTAGCCAATTTATCTTTATTGTATAAGGCAAAATTACAGAAGACCGAGGCGATCATGATTGGTAGCGAGCAGATCGTAACTTTTCTTGCTCCAAAAGAACATATTATTATTACCCCCTTTTTGGATGGACATTTTTCTCTTCTTCCCTATTCTTCAACCGTTAAAGGGGTGAGTATTGCTGGGGCTAAATATCCCCTTCGTAATGTCACAATTGAGTTGGGGTCGACGAGAGGAGTTCATAATGAATTTATCGCCACCCCCGTAGAGATACAGATTGACTCAGGTTATCTGCTTCTAATTGTGGAAGGTCTTAAACATTGGCCTGGGGGTAGGGAAATTTTCCAACGACCTCCTGCTTAAAGGGGGAAGGAATCGATAAGTTTTTCTCGAAACAGTAAACAAAGGATCTCATGGCAGATTAAGTCTCTTTAACTCTTAAAAACTAAATTGAACTTACCTCCGATCGATACAATAAACTTTGCAGCAGCTTTCGGCATGGTTAAAGCAGACTCTTCCATGGACTGAAATTTATCCAAAAGTATATAATAATCAGTGAGGACTTTGCCTGGGGGTGTAAATGATGAACCGTCGGGTGGTAGTTCTTCTTCCCGAAAGCTTGCTCGAAGCGGTCGATAAAGTTGCAGATAAAGAGTATAGAAGTAGAAGCGCGTTCATTAGAGCGGCCATGCAGCATTTATTAGAAGAAAAAATGTTGTCGGAGAAGAGGGAAAAAATGGCTTTTGGTTATAAAAAAATGGGCTCACTTAATCTGGAACTTTCTGAGGAGGGTATCTCCGAGGAGATGGAAGAGATGGATCGTTATTTGGAGACACTGGTGGTGGGTGAGAGTAGTTGATAGTGAGACGTGGCGATCTCTTTTTTGCCAATTTAAATCCAGTTATTGGTTCGGAACAGGGCGGACTACGCCCCGTTCTTATTCTCCAAAATGATATTGGGAATACCTATAGCCCTACTACTATTGTAGCCGCTGTTACTTCTAAAATCAAACGAGCTAAACTTCCTACGCATGTCGAGATTAAGAAAGACTTTAGCCAGCTGGACCGTAATTCAGTGATTCTTTGCGAGCAATTAAGGACTATTGACAAAAGAAGATTAAGTGAAAAAATTGGGGAGTTAAACGAGGAAATGATGGTTAAAGTCGATGAGGCGTTAAAGATTAGCGTAGGTTTAACTCCTATTGAATGAGAAGGATTCTGCTCGTTTTTAGTCGCTGGTCGCTCGTTAAAAACAAGCCTTGATTGGCTTTTTTTATTGCTTGTATTGGCTGTTTGCTTTTTCGGCTTTTGCTTGCTTCCAAAGATAAGCACTGGATAACCAGTAATCAGTAAAACTCCATTTTACGGTGGTTATGACTTTTATTTTAAAATTGCAGGATTTTTAAAGAGAAAAGACGAAAAATAAACTAAATGTTACCAACGCGAGGTGTTTTGTTTGAGTAAAAAAGTAGTAAGAGTAAGATTTGCGCCAAGTCCCACTGGTTACCAACATATTGGAGGGGCTAGAACAGCTCTTTATGATTGGCTGTTAGCTAAAAAAACTGGAGGAACGTTTATTCTACGGATCGAAGATACTGATCGCAATCGGTTGGTTCCCGATGCGGTAGAAGATATAAAAAACAGCCTCAAATGGATGGGTTTAGATTGGGATGAAGGGCCGGATGTTGGAGGGGAAGCAGGTCCCTACTTTCAATCGGAAAGATTGGATCTCTATCAAAATTATGCGGAAGACCTTGTTAAAAAGGGAAAGGCGTATTACTGTTTTTGTACCCCAGAACGTCTGGAAGAGATGCGCGGAAAGCAAGAACTAAATAATCAACCTTCCGGCTATGATCGGCATTGCCGGGATTTAACCTGGGATCAAGTTGAAGAGTATAAAGCTCAAGGCAGGAAGTATGTTATCCGTTTTAAGGTCCCTTTACAGGGTAAAATAGAAGTTAAAGATGAATTGCGGGGGGAAATGGTTTTTGACCATGAAACTCTTGATGATTTTGTCTTATTAAAATCGGATGGGTATCCTACTTATCATTTAGCTAGTGTAGTGGATGATCATTTGATGGAGATTTCTCATGTGATTAGGGGAGAGGAATGGATTGTTAGCACTCCCCGGCACTTCTTGTTATATCAGGCTTTTGGATGGGAACTCCCTGCTTTTATCCATCTTCCGATTTTTCTCTCCCCCGACGGAAAAGGGAAACTAAGTAAAAGGCACGGTGCTACCAGTGTCCGCGAATTTAGAGAAAAGGGATACCTTCCTGAGGCTCTTGTTAATTTTCTTTTACTTCTTGGTTGGCATCCGTCAACGGATCAGGAATTATTTACTCTGGAGGAGGCGGCTAAGGTTTTCTCGATTGAGCGGATTAGTACTTCCCCGGTAAGCTTCTCCTTAGATAAACTGGACTGGTATAACGGTCTTTATATCAGAAAATTATCCCCTGAAGACCTGGCTAAAAGATGTGTGCCTTTTCTGCAAAAAGATGGGTTACTACCTGATCCTTGTCCTCGAGAGCAACTAACGTACTTAACAAAAATCATACCTTTGGTCCAAGAAAGAATAAAACTATTGTCTGAGATTAGCAAGGCTGTTTCCTATTTTTTGAAAGAAGAAATTTCGCCTCCAGCTAAGGAAGTACTTATTATTAAAAAAGGGACAGCAGAAGAAACCGCTGCCATTTTAAAAAAGATAGTTGAGACCTTTAGCAAACTGGAGGATTTTAGTGAGGAAACGATAGAGAAGTCGTTACGGGATGTAACTGAGGCACTGGGGGAAAAACCGGGTCGAGTATTTATGCCTGTGCGCATTAGTGTTACTGGTGAAACCGCTACTCCCGGTTTATTTGAACTGCTAGCTGCCTTAGGGAAACCAAGAGTTATCCACCGCTTGCAGCAGGCGATTGCTGTTCTGGAATATGCATAGAGAGGAAGATTGAAAATACCCTCCTTTGATTTACAGAAAATTTACGCACAAGGGATTCCGGTGTTAATCTTGGATCTCCTGTTATCTTTGTTTCTCTTTTATCGTATTTTTATTTTATTAAAGGGAACAAAAGCGATACCCTTGTTGAAGGGCTTGGGTATCGTCTTTGCTTTCTCTGTCGTTACTAAAAGGTTAAATTTAGTAATGCTGGGGGGACTTCTCCAGTATCTACTGGGAGTGATGGTAATTGCCTTACCGGTTCTCTTCCAACCGGAACTGAGAAGAGTATTAGAGGAACTAGGGAAGAACGACTTTTTCGCTCGCTTCTTTGCTATTTCCCCTCGTGAGAATTACGATGTGGTTAAAATAATAGCAGAAACTGCTGAGGAAATGGCCAGGGAAAACAAGGGCGCTTTGATTATTTTAGAGCGTGAAATCCCCTTACGAGAAGTAGCAGAATCAGGACAGTTAATTGACGCCGAAGTATCCGTTGTTCTACTTAAACAGCTTTTTTTTAAAGATACCCCTTTGCATGATGGCGCAGTAATAATAAGAGGTGATCGTATTACCGCGGCAAGCTGCATTTTACCTCTCTCCACCAGGGTGGATTTGCCACTGAGCTATGGGACTAGACATCGGGCGGGAGTTGGAATGAGCGAACAATCAGATGCGATAGTAGTAATTGTCTCTGAAGAACGGGGAAAAATTACTGTTGTTAACAATGGCGAAATAAGAGAGTGCAGTAAACAAGGGGAGTTATTAGACTATTTATGGGCAGAATTTGCGGAAAAAAATAAAGAAAGAATAACAATACCCAAAGATATTTTCTATCGGAAGATGGATAGTTAAAGAGTTTTCTTATGCTAACACTTTCATTACATATGGATACAACGCAAAAAGCTTAAACATAGAATTAGAAAAAAAGGAAGGATGATATATGTGAGAAAAAAAGCGGTTTTTGTGATCGCGGAACAAGTTTTTAGAGATGAGGAGTATCTTGTCCCCAAAAATCTGTTGGAAAAGGCGGGGATTAAAGTTGAAACCGCATCTACTACAATGAAGGAAGCCGTAGGAAAGCTTGGGGCCCGAGTGCAACCAGACCTTCTATTATCACAAATAAACGTAGAAAAATATGATGCTTTAATTTTTGTCGGTGGGGGTGGAGCGGAACAATATTTTGATGATCCGACAGCTCATTCATTGGCGAATAGTTTTCTAAAAGCAGGAAAAGTGTTAGCAGCGATTTGTATTGCTCCTGTTATTTTAGCCAGGGCCGGTCTGCTCAAGGGAAAGCAGGCAACCGTGTATATAGATGGCGCAGAGGAATTAAAAAGAGCTGGCTCTATTTATACCGGAAACCCAGTCCAAACGGATGGTTGGATTGTTACGGCCAATGGACCGGAAGCAGCGGAGGGTTTTGGCAACGAAGTGGTGAGGTTGCTGACCCGATCTATAAACCAACAAAAAAATAAGCCCCCCTTGACAAGAGGCTAAGAATGGAGAATGCTGATGGGAAGATTATTTGGAACTGATGGAGTGAGAGGAATCGCCAATCTTGATCTTACCCCGGAACTTGCTTTTAAACTGGGACGAGCAGCAGCCCATGTCTTATTAAAAAAGAAGAACCTGAATCAGACCGGAAGAATGTTAGTAGGGAGAGATACTAGAGTTTCCGGAGAAATGTTGGAAGCAGCTTTGGTGGCTGGAATTACCTCTGTGGGCGTTAATACGGAGCTTCTCGGAGTGGCGCCGACACCAGGTGTGGCTTATTTAATTAGAAAGCTAGAGGCTGATGCCGGAGTGATGATTTCCGCCTCTCATAATCCAGTTGAAGATAACGGAATAAAATTCTTTAATGCAGATGGTTATAAACTCCCTGATGAGGTGGAAGATGAGATTGAGTCCTATCTTCCAGAAAAGATGGCCAGTCAGATCGCTCGCCCTACTAAACTGGCGATCGGTCGCGTAATCTGTAGAACCGGGATTGACAGAGAATACTCCAGGTTCCTGATGAGAACAATTAAAGAAAGGTTTGACGGGCTTACAGTGGTCTTAGACTGTGCTTTCGGAGCTACCTATCAGCTAGCGCCCCAAGTCTTTGAAGCATTGGGGGCAAGAGTAATTCCTTTAAATAATGAAAACGATGGATCGCGGATTAACGTAAACTGTGGTTCTACCAACCCATTGGAACTACGGGCAGAAGTAGTTAAACATGGCGCAGAGATTGGATTTGCTTATGATGGGGATGGAGACCGGGTAATTGCTGTAGATGACAAGGGAGAGATCATAGATGGCGATCTGATCGTCGGTATCTGTGGCTTACAATTGCTAGAGGATGGATTGCTCCCCCACAATAAGATCGCGGTGACTGTTTATAGTAATTTGGGATTAATTGATGCTTTTCGTAAGGCTGGCGGAGAGGTTGAGGTTACCGAAAACGGGGATCGAAAAGTTTTGGCCACTATGTTAGAAAAAGGTTTAATCCTTGGTGGCGAGCAGTCCGGACATATCATTTTCTTAAAATACAACACTACTGGGGATGGGCTCGTGACCTCTCTACAATTATTGGGGACGATGATTCGAGCAGGTAAACCCTTATCTGAACTAAAAAAAAGGGTTACAAAATACCCCCAGCTGTTGGAGAATGTAAGGGTCAAGAAGAAAGAACAGTGGGAAAGAAACGAAAATATTACTAAGGTCGTGGCCTATTATCAACAGCAGTTAGGGGAGAAGGGGCGAATATTTGTCCGCGCTTCAGGGACAGAGCCCTTAATCCGGGTAATGGCAGAAGGTCCTGACCAGAAGGTTCTAAATACGATGGTGAAAGAGATTGCAGCCGTAATCAAAGAAGAGTTAACGTGAGCAGGGTTTCCTGCTCTTTTTTATTTCTACAGGTATTGGTTTAAAATTGTAACTGTAGTCAGTTACGGTAGTAATATTTAGTTATCCGACTTTTATCATGTGAGGAAATTGAATAGTTAGCTTGTATTGCGGTCAAATCTTAAATAATAGAATTATTCAATTCCTTAAATTATGTAATTTTAATGTAGCAGGAACGGAAAAATAAAGATGTAGCTGAAAATGGGTGTGAATTAATTAAGATTCAGAGGGAAAGCTAGAGAAAACAGAGGAGGATGATTTTTCTGAAGATAAAGGAGATCATGACCGATAAAGTTGCTTTTGTTAGTCCAGAGACTACGGTAGTGGAGACTGCGCGCTTGATGCAGAAACATGATGTCGGTTCTATTCCAGTTTGTGAGGGCCCAAACTTAGTAGGAATAGTGACGGACAGGGATATCGTAGTACGCAACGTGGCCCACGGGAAAAACCCCAGTACTATTCCAGTCCGAGAGATAATGACTACTACAGTGAAAACCATAGCACCAGAGATGGAACTAAATCAGGTGGCGGAATTGATGTCCCAACAACAGATCCGAAGGTTACCAGTGGTTGAAAACAACCAGTTGGTAGGCATGGTTTCTTTAGGAGATCTGGCTACCCAAGCAAAACATGATGTGGAAGTGGCTAGTACCTTAGGAGAGATTTCCCAACCTTCTCGGCCAGAAAAAATTTAAATCATTCTGAATACAAAAGACTGTAATAATTTAAATCAGAAAGAGAAAGGCAGACCACCTTTCTCTTTCTGAAGTTATAAAAGGTTTTGGCGAGATTGATAGGAGAAGGAATACTGACTGTAATCCAGAAATTATTAACAGGTAGTTATTTTAACTTAAAGAATTGCATAATTCACTATTTAGCATTTTGGCCACAATAAGTTGATGGCCCACTAGGAACCTAAACATTTTCTAGACTGGACAAATATGCGCTTAAGGTAATATGCAATTCTCCTAACTGTTATTTTTTATGGAGGTGGTTGATGGTGAAGATTGATGAGTTAATAGAGAAGATTGCTCGGGAGTTAACAATTGAACTTGGAGAAGAAGGATTTAAGAACTATACCCGGTCCCGGGAGTTTAGGTCAGAAGAAGGCTCAGATTCTCCCCACGATTTGGCAAAGATGATCGACCATACGTTGCTAAGATCAGATGCTACTTTTAATGAGATCGAAAGACTATGTGCTGAAGCGAAAGATTTCGGGTTTGCTTCTGTTTGTGTTAACCCGGGATATGTCCGTTTGGCCGCCCGTTTATTGGGGGAGAGTGGGGTAAAAGTCTGTACGGTTATTGGGTTTCCTTTAGGCGCCACAACCTTTCGGGTGAAAGCTGAAGAAGCCAGGGAAGCTATAGAAAATGGCGCGGGCGAAGTAGACATGGTAATTAATATTGGGGCCCTAAAATCCGGATTTTACAATTTGGTTTATGAAGACATTAAAGCTGTGGTTGAAACTGCTGCCTGTCAAGCTTTAACGAAAGTTATTATTGAAACTTGCTTTTTGGCCGAGGAAGAAAAAATTAGAGCCTGTCTCTTAGCTAAATACGCTGGCGCTGATTTTGTTAAGACCTCAACGGGATTTGGAAAAGCTGGGGCTACTTCCGATGATGTCTCTTTGATGAGAAAGATTGTCGGATCAGGGATGGGAGTCAAGGCTTCTGGTGGGATTCGAGATTATATTACTGCTGAGGCGATGATTAAAGCTGGAGCCAATAGGTTGGGAACTAGTTCCGGTCTGAAAATCGTACAAGAGAAGCCTCCTGCTTAGGTATGATATAGTAAGTATGCAATTCCCTCAGGTAGGAGATGATTTACGAAGGAATTAAATAGTAGTTAAAATCTATTTAATTCTCTTGAAAAATAAGAGTGTAGATTGGGGCATATTATGAATATATCTTATATTATCTTCTGTTTTCTAAGCCTTTCGTTATTATTTGAGTAAAGAGGTTTTTCCCTTCCGGGAACGAAAACAGGTATGTATTTTATAGATTTTTTGATTTATAATTATTTTTCAATGTAAAAATCACCACTGTTTTTACCTTATGGAAAAACTAAATCAAGATAACGGAGGGTTCTGATGAAAACTATACTTTTTGGAGTGGCCGGAGGTTTAGCCTTATTTATTTATGGTATGACCCTTATGAGTGAAGGCTTGAAGAAGGTTGCTGGGAATAAAATGCGTAAGATTCTGGAAGCCATTACTAAAAACCCCATAATGGGAGTAGTAGTTGGAACGATTGTCACTGCTATTCTACAGAGTAGTAGCGCCACTACAGTGATGATTATCGGGTTTGTGAATGCTGGTTTAATGAATTTAACGCAGGCCATTGGAGTAATAATGGGGGCTAATATTGGGACTACTATCACAGCGCAACTGATCGCCTTCAAGCTAGGCGATTATGCCTACCCGGTAGCGGCTATTGGCTTTATTCTTTTCTTTTTTAGCCATAAAAAGCATTTAAAACATCTAGGGCAGGTTATTTTTGGTTTTGGGATTCTATTTATTGGATTAAATACCATGTCTGACGTACTTAAACCATTAGCTAGTAATAAAGCCAGTTTAGATTTGATTACGGCCATGAGTAAACATCCAATCTGGGGATTGCTAGTAGGGACGTTGTTAACAATAATTATTCAGAGTAGTAGCGCAGTTATTGGGGTGTTACAAAGTCTGGCTTCCCAGCCAGTAGTGGAAGGGGGAGTAGTCCATGCTCTTATTCCGTTACAAGGAGCTGTTCCAATTTTGTTAGGTAGCAACATAGGAACTACGATCACAGCTATTTTAGCAAGTATTGGCTCGAACCGGGTCGCTAAACGCTCAGCCTTATCTCATACCTTATTTAACCTCTTTGGCACGCTTGTTTGTCTGCTTTTATTCCCACTTTTTATCCTCTTTGTCACCAAAATATCACCTGTCGCTAATCCGGCCACCGGAATAACGGAAGCTGGGGTGATCTCAAGGCAGATTGCTAATGCCCATACCTCTTTTAATATATTGAATACTATAGTTTGGCTTCCTTTTGTTAAGTTTCTGGCTGATTTGGTTACCAAGTTCTTCCCGGGTGAAGATCCTTCTGTGGAAAAGGGTGTCAAATACCTAGATTCCCACGTTTTAAATAACGCTGAATTTGCGCTAAATTTATCAGCTAAAGAATTACTACGCATGGGGATTATCTCTCAACAAATGTTATCGGGAGTAGATAACTTTCTTAATCCGGCGGTGCAAACTTCTGACATGGAAAAGGTGCAGGAGAATGAAGATATCTTAGACTATCTTCAGGTTGAAATTATCCATTATTTATCTACAATTATTTCTCAAAATTCATTGACGGAACGACAATCAAATATTTTGGCGAACCAGATGCATATTGCCGGAGATCTTGAAAGAATAGGTGACCATTGCACTAATATTATGGAACTTGAGATATATATGAAAGATGAGCATATAACTTTCTCGCAGATGGCATTAGAAGATTTGAAAAAAGTTTTTAGCTTATCAGGAGAGATGTTTACCTGTTGTTTAACGGCCATGAAGAAAATGGATTTTGAAGTAGCTCAGAAGGTACTGGAATTAGAGAGTCTGATGGATATTTTAGAAAAGGAAGCCCGGATCAATCATTTAGAGCGTCTCAATGTTGGTTATTGTAACCCAAAAGCAGCAGTGGTCTTTAATGAATTAATGAGAAACCTGGAACGAATCGCTGATCATTGTAATAATATTGCGGAGGCGGTTCTAGATCAGCAATGGACGTAAAAAGGCAGGTTTGAGATTATTCCGAAATACTCAATATGGTTCTAAAAAAACAAAATGTAAGACCGCGATGATGTCCGCGGTATTATTTTTTTAAGGGGAATAATACTAAAAACTAATATTAAGCATGGTTTAAAATAAGCATGATATATTACAAATATGGTTGACTATCGCTTTTGGATCGGGTATAATCATAGTTACTTAGAGATAATATTATTGTTTGGAAGATCAGGAATAATGAGACTAAAAGGAGGATCATAAAGTAATGAGTTTAAAAGGAACACGCACGGAAATCAATATTCTTACGGCTTTTGCCGGCGAATCACAGGCCAGGAACAGGTATACTTTTTTTGCCGGCCAAGCTAAGAAAGAGGGTTTTGTGGAGATTGCGGATATCTTTGAGGAAACAGCCAATCAAGAAAAGGAACATGCCAAACGTCTCTTTAAATTGTTGGAAGGAGGCAGCGAAGTAGAGGTTAAGGCTGGTTTTCCGGCGGGGAAAATTGGTAATACCGCGGAAAATCTTAAAATGAGCGCCAGTGGTGAGAATTTTGAATGGACGGCGATGTATCCCGAGTATGCGAAAGTAGCTAGGGAAGAAGGATTTGAGAAGATCGCCAAAATTTTTGAGGCGATTGCCGTTTCCGAAGAAAACCACGAAAGACGATTTAAAGCTTACTTAGCTAATATAGAAGCGGGAATGGTCTTTAAAAAGGAGAACTCAATCAAGTGGATTTGTCGAAATTGCGGCTATGTGCATGAGGGTACAGAAGCCCCTCAGGTTTGCCCGGCTTGTGCCCATCCACAAGGTTTTTTTGCCCCTTTAGGTTGCAGCTGTTAATCGGAGGAAAGATTTAACTTTCGTTTCTGGGGTTCTCAACATATTGGCTAAAACTATAGGCAGAATGGGAATTTTGTCTATAGTTTTTTTGTTGGCGCCAGCAGGTATTCTGAATGTATAATTATTGTTATTTCTGCTTTTTCTTCTGGTTTGCGCCGCTTAATTTGTCGGTGATTCATGCAGTCGTGCGACAAGTCGAGTAGAGATCTGTTAAGATCTGAGTGACGAGGTTGGTGTATACAATATATACGGTATTTTATTCATGAGTTGCCTTGACAAGGGTGTTATAGTCATGCTTTAATGTGGTAACAGAAAGTAAGAAGTGGGGGATTTGTATGGTGAAAATCACGGAAAGTGATGGAGTTTATCTAATTAGGAACCAGGTAATAATTGAAAACCCTGTAGTAACTGGGGCAGAAATAAATAAGATCTTACAACAAGAAGGTCTCCAGCCCGTCGCAGAGGAGATGATCAACCGCGAGCAGGCTAAAGCCAATACGATTGCGTATCGGATCTTGACTGCTCATAATGTTTCCGAGGACCAGTCTTACTTAAGATTGAAATTTGATGCGCTGGCTTCTCATGATATTACCTATGTGGGTATTATTCAGACTGCGAAGGCGAGCGGCTTAACAGCATTCCCCATTCCTTATGTGCTTACTAACTGTCATAACAGCCTATGCATGGTGGGAGGGACGATTAACGAGGATGATCATGTTTTCGGACTGTCAGCGGCCCAAAAGTATGGTGGGAATTACGTGCCAGCGCATCAGGCTGTCATCCATCAGTATATGAGGGAAATAATGTCGAACTGTGGAAGCATGATCTTAGGATCAGATAGTCATACCAGGTATGGTCCCTTGGGGACCATGGGGGTGGGCGAAGGAGGTCCGGAGCTTGTTAAGCAGCTTCTGGGACGGACTTATGATCTGGCTTATCCGGAAGTGATCGCTGTCTATCTAGAAGGAACACCTAAATGGGGAGTTGGTCCCCAGGATGTAGCGTTGGCGCTCATTAAAGCGGTATTTAAGAATGGCTATGTTAAGAATAAGGTGTTGGAGTTTGTTGGTCCTGGGATCTCCAACCTCTCAGTAGATTATCGGAACGGAATTGACGTCATGACTACCGAAACCACATGCCTTAGTTCGATCTGGCCAACCGATCAACAGGTGGCGGAATATTTTACTACTCATGGTCGGCCTGAAGCATATTGTCTTTTGGAACCAGGAGAGGTTAGTTATTATGATGGTCTGGTCCGAGTAAATTTAAGCGCAATACAACCGATGATTGCTCTTCCTTTTCATCCTAGTAATGCTTTTACGATTAAGGAACTAAAGGAAAATACCGCGGACATATTAAGGGAGGTAGAGGTTGAAAGTGAAAAACTGTTTAGCCACCCCAAACTAACCTTTAGTTTAACAGATAAAATAATTGATGGTTGCTTGAAGATGGATCAAGGCGTAGTAGCAGGCTGCGCCGGAGGAACTTTTGAGAATATCTGCACAATGGCTGAGATCATCGGTGATGGTAATATAGGTAATGGAGAGTTTGCTTTAAGTATCTATCCGGCCAGTCAACCGATTAATCTTGAACTTTTTAAAAAAGGAGCAGCGGCTAAACTACTAAAAAGTGGGGCCACCTTGCGTACAGCCTTTTGTGGACCGTGCTTTGGAGCGGGGGATATTCCTGCTAACGGCGCCATTAGCGCTCGTCATACGACAAGAAACTTTCCTAATCGAGAGGGCTCAAAACCAGTGGATGGGCAGTTAGCTGCGGTAGCACTGATGGATGCTCGTTCGATTGCGGCGACAGCTTTAAACGGCGGACTGTTAACCGCTGCTCCAGAGCTAAGGGAGAAGCCAGTTTCTAAAGTAGCCTATCATTTCGACCAACAAGTTTATAAGAACCGTGTGTATGAAGGTTTTGGTAAACCGAATTTAGCAGCAGAGTTGAAATATGGGCCTAATATTGCAGACTGGCCGGGGATGATTCCCCTTCCTAAAGATTTACTAATCAAATTAGTGACGGTGATTACTGATCCGGTAACAACCACTGATGAGCTTATTCCTTCGGGAGAAACTTCTTCTTATCGCTCAAATCCTTTGAAACTAGCGGAATTTACTCTTTCAAGAAAAGACCCCGGATATGTAGAAAGGGCTAAGAACCTTTACCAACTAGAGAAAGAACGGCGGCTTTGGATAGAAGGACAGGAACTATCACCTGGTTTACAAGAAACTTTCCAAGTGTTAATGGAAGTTAGTGGTCGGGATCTAAATAACTTAGTTCGACAAACCGGATTGGGGAGCGCAATTTTTGCGCCTAAGCCTGGAGACGGCTCTGCTCGTGAACAGGCGGCCTCTTGCCAAAAGGTCTTAGGCGGTTGGGCCAACATTGCATTAGAGTATGCCACTAAACGTTATCGTAGCAATCTAATCAACTGGGGGATGCTCCCCTTTACCATAGCTCCAGGTGAGCAAGGAAAGATGGTTCAGAACGCTTTACTTTATATTCCGGGAATTCGAGAAGCTGTTCAGTCAGGAGTGGATCAAATCAATGCTTATCTTGTAACATCAGAAGAGAAACAAGAGATTCAATTAAAACTGAGTAACCTTTCACCTGAGGAACGAGATATTATTCTGGCAGGTTCTTTAATTAATTACTATGCAGGGAAATAATTTTAATAAAATGTAGATTAAGGAGTTTGCCGAATTCCCTTATTTAAGATTTGACCACAACATATTGCGGTCAGATACAAGCTTAAGGTAATTATGCAATTCCCTCAGATAGTTAAACCGGCTCATTAAGGAGCCGGTTTAACTATCTATGCCTATGACTATTAGGTTTAGCCGATTTGAAACTTATATTTCGCGTTTTTATATTTAGCTGGGCGTTATTGGCATCCAGTTTATAGGAACTAATTCTAGCTTTACTTTTGTGTAAAGGGTGCGAAAAGCAAGTTAAAACCAGGTTCTTTACTAGAAAGCTTGCCGGGGAAAAGAAGCGGAAATGTTGGCTATGCGAGTGCAGTATTTGTAGAAAACAAGTAGTGAAATTAAAGGTCGAGTCTTTTTTAAGAGACATGTTCTTGAAATAGTTTCTTGAAAAAAAATTAAAATAAAAGAAGGATTGTTGATTTAAATAGAGAATATAATACGTTAAAGTAAGGCTGTCAGACAGCCTGATAACCGAATAACATCTAAGCTTGAACAGTTAATATACAGACCTGATATTTAGTAGTAAAAAGTTGTAAGACACAAGACTACATCACCTACTCCTCACTTTGCGCTTAAATATTTATAGTAGTCGTTCACGTTAGCTACGACTTAACACGTGAAGTGATGAAAATTAAATATTAACTGTAGTCTATTAAGCATCAAAGGAGGTTCAAATTTAATAGTTATGATACCAACTATTTTAATAATTGCTACACTAGATACTAAAGAAGAAGAGACTAATTATTTGAAGACTGTGATCGAGGAGAAAGGGTGCAATACAATCTTAGTGGATACAGGTATTCTCTCTTCCCCCAAAAAAGTTAAGCCAGATGTATCCCGAGAAGAAGTGGCTTTAGCAGGTGGTATTCCTATTGACAAACTGCTGGCGACTGGTAATAAAGGAAAATGTATAGAAGTTATGATTACTGGGGCGAAAAGCGTAGCCCGGAAATTGTATGATGAGGGAAAATTTGCAGGAGTAATCGGGATTGGCGGCGCTCAGGGCACCAATATAGCTACCTCTGTTATGCGGAACTTGCCCTTTGGGCTGCCTAAATTAATGGTTTCGACCATTGCTTGTGGTACAACTACGTTCGGACCCTTTGTGGGAACAAAAGATGTTACCATGATGCATTCGGTCGTTGATGTACAGGGAATAAACCCCTTAATTACCAGGATATTTCAAAACGCCGCCGCCGCCATTTGTGGGATGGTCAAGAATGAGCTTGCTCAAGATAAAGAGCAAATGAATGGTAAGGCAGTTGCCATGTCGATGTTGGGGACGACTACACCTGGCGCTCTACGGGCAAAAGAGCTTCTGGAAGAGAAGGGTTTTCAGGTTGTGGCCTTTCACCAGAATGGGACCGGCGGGATTGCCATGGAAGATTTAATCCAGGAAGGGTTCTTTAAAGGCGTTTTGGATATAAACCTTCATGAGTTAGCTGATCTTGTCGCCGGGGGACTCCATGCCGCCATTAAGGATTATAGACTGGAATCGGCATCTAAAGCCGGTTCTCCTCAGATCATTGCCCCCGGAAGCATTGATTATACTGTTCAGGGTCCGGTGGACTCCTTATCATCTGAAATGAAGAAGAGGAAGTATATTGTACATAATCCCACTTTGACTCTTGTTCGACTTTCTAACGATGAAATAAGGGAAGTAGCAAAATTACTGGCTAACAAGATTAATCAGGCCAAGGATTTGGTTAAAGTTTTTCTGCCATTGAAAGGTTTTTCGTACCCTAACAGAGAGGGACTTGAATTGTGGGATCCAGAGGGTAATAAGGTTTTTCTCAATACCTTTAAAGAATATATTGCTTCTTCTATTCCTGTTGAGGAGGTGAATGCCCACATTAACGATAGACAATTTATCGACAGAGTAGTAGCAAGTTTTCTTAAAATGGTATCATAATAAGGGAGGTGCTATAAATGGCTAATGATGCAATCAAGGAGATGTTGTCCGGAGTTTTTACCCCGATGGTAACCCCCTTTAAGAATGATGAAATCCTCTATGAAGGATTGATTGAAAATGTTAGAAAAATGAATCAGACTAAGCTACGGGGTTACTTTGTTTTAGGAACGAATGGTGAGTTCAATTCACTTTCGGTTGAAGAAAGACTCTCAGTTCTGAAAGCAGTAGTTGAAAATGCCAGCGATGATAAAGTGATTATGGCAGGAACAGCTACGGAAAGTACAAAAGAGACAATTGACATTACACGGGAAGCGGCAAAAATTGGGGCTTCAATGGTTAGTCTCTTGATGCCACATTTTTTCCGGAAGTATCTTCAAGATGATGAATTAACTGACTATATTACTAAAGTGGCAGATGCTTCTCCTGTGCCAGTTTTATTGTATAATAATCCTTCGGTGGCTGCTGATATCTTAATTAGTCCTGAGGTGGTTAGGAGGGTGGCAGAACACCCCAATGTTGTTGGGATGAAGGATAGTTCCAAGGGAAACTATAAAAGCTATCTTGAAGCGGCCAAAGGAAAAGAATTTTATCTCTTGGCCGGGTCAGCCAGCTTCTTCTTGGATTTACTGATCGACGGTGGAATAGGAGGAGTTTTGTCTCTGGCTAACGTCTTTCCCGCGGAATGCGCCCGGTTATATACCGCCTTTAAAGATGGAAATATTGGGCAAGCTAAAACACTGAATGAAAGACTTGTTGGATTGAACAAAAGAGTTTCTGGTTTTCGTGGTGTTGCTGCTGTTAAGGGCGCCATGGATTTGCTGAATTATACAGGCGGAGAACCGAGACATCCGTTAAAACCATTAACAGAAGAGCAGAAAAAAACACTGGAAGCAAACATCAGAGAACTGGGATTTATTTAAAAAAGAGAATAATTCAAACTGAATTAAGGGAGGAACTATAATGGCGAGAAAACACACTTGGAACATTTACGAAAAGGGTTATGATGAGGTGGCCGAATATTTAAAGGGAAATGACGTCATCATAATTCCTATGGGTTCCACTGAAAAACACGGCGCTCACTGTCCGTTGGGCACTGACAGTCTAACGACTATGGGGGTTGTGGAGAAAGCTGCTGAGGTGGCTAAAACCTGTTATACACCATTGATCCCTGTTGGTTATTCACCCCATCACATGGGTGAAATGGGTCAAGGGACAGGCACATTGACCTTTTCGGGAGACACCTACCGCCGTGTAGTCTATGACATGGCGATGAGCATGATTTACCATGGGTTTAATAAATTGGTTTTTGTCACTCATCACGGCAGCAATTCCAAGGTAATCGATGATGTTCTGCGCAGAATCAGATATGAGACCGGATGCTTTGTCTGCTGGTACAAGACACCAACCGAAAGAACCTATTCACTTATTGGAGACATTATTGAAGGACCCCCGGAAGAGACCCCCGGTTGGCATGCCGGTGAAGTCGAAACAAGCACAGCCTGGGCTGCAGACGAAGGCACTGTTGATATGAGTAAAGCCAAACCTGACAGGACCCATGCCCCACGCTGGATGGGAGAGGCCTTTAGTAAGCATGACGGTTCCGGTTTTGTTACCTTTATGGGCGCCGAGAACATTTGGGTGCCAATGGAGCATCATGAGTATTCAGATACAGCAACGATTGGTAATCCTTTACGGGCAACCAAAGAGAAAGGCATAAAGTACTTTGAGATTGCCGGCGAGGCCTTGGGCCAATTCCTGGAAGAAGTAAAGAAATTCGATATCGTTGTGCCCGATGAGAAACGTCATTTTACAAACAGGGCATAAACAGTTTACCGACAGTGAACCGTAAGGAGAATAACTGATGGAAAAACTTAAAAATCGAGTAGCATTAGTGACCGGGTCCGCCCAGGGAATGGGATATGCCATTGCCCGCTGTTTATTAGCGGAAGGCGCCAAGGTTCTGATTAATGATCTCAACCAGGAGAGCATTGAGCGGGCCGTGAAAGAGTTAAACACTGAATTTCCCGGTCGGGTGATGGGTAAAAAGGCGGATGTGACCAATAAATCAGAAGTACAAAAGATGATCGCAGAACTATGCCAGCAATGGGGGACGATTGACATATTAGTCAACAATGCAGGTGGCGCGCTGCATACTCCCTATCAATTAGCGGAAATTGAAGAGAAGCATTGGGACCTGGTTCTTAATGTCAACCTCAAGGGCAGTTTTTTCACCTGTCAGGCTGCTATTCCTGTAATGGTAAAAGCCGGTAAGGGGGCCATTGTCAATATGTCGGCCCTCGCCGGTCACTGGCGGGCTTCGCTGGCTGGTGTTCAGTATACAGCGGCTAAAGCAGGGGTCGAAGGGCTAACTCGTCAACTGGCCTATGACTGGGGGCATGCTGGTATAAGAATAAACGCAGTAGCTCCTACAGTAACGATCACAGGTGAAAGAGTCAAATCACTCTGGGATGACAAAGAAGAAGAAGAAAAAGAGAGAATTTTTGCTCAGATCCCGCTTAAGCGTTTGAGTACTCCGGAAGAAATAGGTAAAGCGGTAGTGTTTTTAGCATCTGATGAGGCCAGTTATATTACTGGTATTACTCTGGATGTATGTGGTGGGCGCTACCTGAGATAAAGCAGAGTAAAAAGGGGGCTTCATGATGGAGCGGAAGAAAGGTTATATACTTCTTCCCCAGCCAATAGAGGAAGAAGCGCAAAAAATGTTGGAAGATGAAGGACTAGAGGTGGTGCTGGCCCCGGACCCAAGCCCTGCGACAGTCTCCCCACTGATGAAAGGAGCCGGAGCAATAGTTTTACGGACAGGTATTGATGTTACAGCAGAACTGCTGGCTGAGAGTGATGATCTGTGGACGATCTCAAGAACCGGCGGTGGAGTGGATAATGTTGACCTGAAGGCAGCTACTGAAAAAGAGGTAATCGTCACCTCCAGCCTGGGTGTTAATGCTACTACTGTCGCTGAACACACCCTGTCCTTAATTCTTGCTCTCTATAAGCAATTCTTTTTGCTGGATCGAGAAGTTAGAAAAAATAATTTTAAAGTGCGATATAAGAATTACCCTCAGGATGTTAAAGGGAAGAGACTTGGTATTATTGGGTTTGGGAAAATTGGGCAAATTTTGGCCGACTACTTTTATCCTTTATCAAAGACTAAACTTCTAGCTTATGACCCTATATTGCCCGAAGAGCGCAAAAGAAGCTTTAGTCATATGGTGCAGTTTGTAAGCTTAGAAGAGTTGCTCAGAACTTCTGACGTAGTATCTATTCATGTGCCTTTAAATAAGTATACCCGCAACATGATTGCTTGGGAGCAGTTTAAGATGATGAAGCCGGAAGCTTATTTCGTGAATGTCTCTCGCGGTGGGGTTGTCAATGAGCGGGACTTGATCAGAGTGCTAAAGGAGAGAATAATCAGAGGAGCCGGGCTTGATGTCTTTGAGAATGAACCGCTTGAAGCAAACAGTCCTCTACTGGAGATGGATAATGTCCTTCTAACACCTCATACCGCTGCCCTGACTAAGGAATGTGTGGTCAGGATGGCCACCGAGGCTGTGAAAAGGGTTATTGCCCTCTTTAATGGTTATCAACCAGCGAATATAGCTAATCCGGAGGTCTTGCAGTTAGAAAAATGGCAGCATCTTAAGAAAAGGCCCGAAGAAAATGGAGGGGAAAATTGAAATGGAGATTCCCAAAAAGATGAAGGCTGCTCATCTGATGGCCAGGGGAAAGGTCGAGGTTAAAACGACTGAAGTACCCGAACCCGGTCCCGGTGAAGTATTGATTCGCGTGGAAGCGTGTGGGATTTGCGGGACAGATGTAGAAGTAAAAGAACATGGAATGCCCGGTCAACCACCTTTTGGCGAGCATTTTATCATGGGCCATGAATATGCGGGTGTGGTAGTCAAGCTAGGAGAAACAGTTGATGAATTTAAGGTGGGTGACCGGGTAGCAGTAGAGGTGCACAAAGGTTGTGGCCGTTGTCATAACTGTATTATGGGAAATTATACTGCCTGTCTCAACTATGGAAAGAAGGAAAAAGGGCATGCGGCGAAGGGGATGACAGTTGACGGTGGTTTTGCCGAGTATACTGTTAACCACATCAATACCTTGTATAAAATACCCGATCAGATTTCTTTTGACCATGCAGCATTGATTACTACAGCTGGTTGCGCCTTTTTTGCTTATGATGTCGTAGGTGGGTATGTGGCTGGTGATACGATTGCGATTATAGGTCCCGGACCTATTGGTCTTGCTTTAGCACAGGCTGGTAAAGCGTTAGGGGTGGAGAAAGTAATTCTGATCGGCACCAGACAAGGCCGACTGGAACTTGGTAAAGAGATGGGCGCCGATTATATTGTCAACATTAAAGAAGGGGAAGACCCAATCGCATTGGCTCGGGAACTAACAGATGGCCTGGGAGCTGATGTAGTATTTGATGCCGCTGGGGTTTCGTCTTCCTTAGAAACCTCCCTTGACCTAGTCAGACCAGGTGGAAATATAGTAATGGTCGCCTTTTATCATGATCCAGTCACTGTTAATATGTCGAAGGCAGTTAAACGTAATGTTCAGTTACACACCGTTCGCGGGGAAGGACGCCGGAATGTTGGAAGAGCATTGTCAATGGTAGTTCAGAATAAAATTGACCTCACTCCACTAATTACTCACTGTTTTCCATTAAAAGATATTAATAAGGCCTTTGAAACGTATGTCAACAGAATTGACAATGCTCTAAAGGTTATTATCCACCCCCAGGAGGAATAGATAATCTTGCTGGAGAACTGTATGATGAGGAGGTGATAAGTAGTTTAAAGCAAAGGTAAGGCCAACTATGACAAAAGAAAATTATGAAAATGAAGGGAGAAAAAAATGAAAAGAATTATTGCTATTTCCTTAATTTCTGTACTGATCATCGGTTTGCTTACATGCACCATCCTGGGCGCTCCTAAGAAGAAACCGGATACTTTTCATTTAGGTGTGTTACTACCATTTACCGGAACCTTTGCTGCTGTAGCTAAAACTCAGGAGCAAGGCGCATTGCTCGCAGTGGATGAAATTAACGAAAAAGGCGGGCTTAATATGCCTTGGGGTAAAGTTAAGATTAAAACTACGGTCATGGATGATGAGGCAGATATCAATGTTGGGATCAGAAGATTCAGGTATCTGAGAGATCAGAAAGTTGACGCTGTAGTGGGACAGACATGGGCCGCAGTTTCTCTTGCCATTAATGAACTTTGTAAGCGGGATTCCTTCCCCTATTTTCCGGTAAACGTTGCTCCTTTGGACTCCTTTAAAAAGGGCACTCTAGCTGATTGTACTTTTGCCGCCGGATATACACCTTGGACAGTGGGTTATATGGCAGCCTCCGCTGCAATTAATGACCTTGGTAAAAAGAAAATATACTTCTTAGGCAGGTCGGATTCTTGGGGCTGGGACATTCAAGCTGGGGTTGAAACAGCCGCCAAAGAATATGGTGGAACAATTATCGGCCGTGATGAAGTTAGCCAGGGAACCAGCGACTTTTCAACAGTCCTGGCCAAGGTTAAAGCGGCTAAACCTGATGTGTTTATCTCCGCTCAGTTTGGCGGCGATGCCATTGCGCTCCTGAAACAATGTTATGACATGGGCCTTAATAAAGAAATGACCATTTTCAATAGTTTTGTTACCAATGTTGTTGCGAAGGGGCTTCCGGCCGAAGCCAGGGATGGTATCTATGGTATGACCTATTTCTACTATGATATGACTGGCTTCAAAGATCAGGAAACAGTTAAACTAGCAGCGGAATATAGCAAACGCTTTATTGATAAATACGGTACACCACCTGATGCTTATGCCACCATTGCTTATATCGCCACCCAACAGCTCTTCCAAGCGGTAGAAACAGCTAGGAGTTTCGAGCCGAAAGCCATCCAGAAGGCCATTACGGATAATCCGGATTTTATGTCGGTTAAGGGCCCGGGCAAATGGAGAAAAGATCATGAACCAGTCTATGAATATGCTGGTTTCTTAGTTAGAGGTAAGGGTCCCAAAGAACAAACCCATGAGTGGGATCTCTTTGAAGTTGTTTCTGTTCAGGGTGGAGAAAAGGTCTTTCCGACTCTGAAATCTTTAGGATATTAAGACTAGTGTTAAAGCCTGCTCCGGAGTTTTTCCGGGGCAGGCCCCTAAGATATCCATAGAAAAGAGGTTTACAATTATGAACAGTAATTCAGAAATAATTATTAAGGCTGAGAATGTAACTAAGAAGTTTAGTGGCTTAGTGGCAGTAAATAACGTATCATTTAGTTTGAAAAAAAATGAAGTAGCTGGACTAATTGGGGCTAATGGAGCAGGGAAGACCACCTTTTTTAACATCCTGACGGGTAATTTAATTCCCGAAGGTGGGAAGATTTTTTATAAAGACCAGGATATCACCAAGCTTAGCCCTGAGCGTAGGGTGGCTCTGGGTATTATGAGGACCTTTCAGTTAGCGTCAACCTTTGATAATCTGAAGGTTATTGACAACTTACGACTGGCCTATTATAAGGCCCACTGCCCATCATCATTAAGTCATACCTTTTTTTCGAGAATCGATCGGATTGTTTCAGATAAAATTGATCAGTCTCTGACCACCTTTAACCTAGCCAAATTTGCTTATCGGAATACAGAGAATATTTCCCTGGGGGAAAAAAGGATCTTAGAAATTGCGATGGCTTTAATTACCGATCCGGAAGTCTTACTTCTTGATGAACCGTTTGCCGGATTGAGCGAGGCGGAAATTGATGAAGTCTTAGCAGTCTTAGGAGAACAGACCCATAAGCAGACGATCTTAATTGTGGAGCACAAAATATCGAAGATTAGAGATTTAGTGGAACGGGTTGGGGTTATGGTTGAGGGTGAGATGATTGCCGCAGGGAAGACGGACGAGGTTTTAAATGATCCCCGTGTTCTTAAGGAATACTGGCATATGGTGGATTAATAGGATTAACGCTACCTATTTATAAAGTGGTTTAAACTACTATGTTAGGCCATTTTCTAAATATGATGAGGTAGTATTATTATTTCAATCAAACGAAGGGTAATAAATTCCCCGGTAAAAAGGTCCAATGCCATACAATGTTTACAGTTATTACCAAATAGGTAAATTTGTAGAACTCCCCACAAGCTTTAGCTGTTTTCTTTAATACAACTACTAATGATAACCCTAGCTTTTTAGGTAAACAGGGTAACAATTATAACAACGATTTGGAGTCGGCTTCAACTTTTGTTTTAATAATATTTAGTATTTTATTTAAAAGTAAATCAATACAAGAAAAAATTAGTTTTCGGAGTCAATGAGTTTGTAAAAAAGCTGTCAACCTTTAGCATAAGTAAGGTCAAAAATAAGAGCACCATAAGAATTATTGTGCTATAACTAAAACAATAAAACTTGACGACAAAAGGCGGGTGATCGTGGGCGAAAGATCTCTGATACGATTTAAGATTTGACCCAGTAATCTTATTATGAGAAGAATTGGGGAAATATAAAGGGGGATTAAGAGGGGTATGCCTAAGAATAACACTATTTTGGAAGTAACAAACTTAAACGCGGCATATGGTCAATCAAAAGTAATATTTGATATTAACTTAAACGTAAAACTGAACGAAAGGGTTGCTATTGTTGGTAGGAACGGCGCGGGTAAAACTACCATGCTCAAATGTATAGCGGGCCTTCTTAAAGCCAGTAGCGGTTCAGTTATTTATGATGGGATGGAAATCATGGGGAAAGCTCCTTTTGAAGTCGCCAAGATGGGTCTGAAGTATATTGACCAAGATAAGGAAGTTTTTCTTGATTTAACGGTCAGGGAAAATCTACAACTATCCAGTTACGCTACAGGTGATTATAATTGGGATCGGGTCTTTGAGCACTTTCCCAAGTTAAAGATTTTACTTGATCGTAAAGGCGCCTATCTAAGTGGGGGAGAAAGGCAAATGCTGATGATTGGAAGGGCGATTTTGGGTGATCCTAAAGTGCTTTTAATTGATGAACCAACTGAAGGTCTCGCTCCGAGTATTGTTAATGACCTGGTTACTACCTTCCATGATCTGAGTAAAGATAGCGCCATCATAATAGTCGGTCAGAACCTTTCTTTTGTTTCCAGGGTAGCCCAGCGCATTTATGCGGTCAAGGAAGGAAGAATGATTGCTGAAATAAGAGATAAAGAAGAGATTAAAGAAGCTACCTATAGTCGTTACTTGTAATCAGGTTTAAATTTGTACTGGAAAGGAGAAAAAGAGAAAAGGATGAAACGATTATTCAATAACAACTTGTCTAAGATTCTAATCATTTTTACGATCTTATATTTGCTTAAATATGTTTTACCACAATCCTTTATGTTGGAAGTGATCATACTCAGTATCTATACAATGGGGTGTAGTTTTCTAATCGGACGGGTAGGTTTTGTATCCTTTGGGCAGCCAGCTTATCTTGCAATTGGAGCTTATGGGACAGCATTTTATCTGTATTATTTTGGGACTAACCCTTTTGTGGCTATCCTAGTAGGGATTCTTCTTGGTCTGATTATTAATATCATTACTGGCGCCTTTTTTATTCGCTTGAATAGTTCGTATTACACTCTTTGTAATCAGGCTTTTTGTGTAGTAAATTTTTTTATCTTTCAAAAGGCATTGGTAAAGTATACTCATGGTGATAACGGACTGTGGTTTTTAAGTAGAATCGACCCAACACCAGTAATAGATCTAAGCAGGACAGAAGGGGTTTTCATTTTTGCTTTCCTAGTTGCGGTAGGGGTTTGGCTTCTCTTTAATTATTTAATGAATCATTCGGTTTTTGGAGCAACCTGTCTCTGTGTGAAGTGTAATGAAGAAAAGCTGAGATTTCTGGGATATAATGTGTTTAATATTAAATGGCTCGCCTTTATTATCGCCAACACCATCACAAGCCTGGCTGGCGCGCTTTACTCCCTTTACTTTGGTTTTGTCTCAGCCGGGATCACAGCTCCCAGTAAGGCTATTGAACCAGTGGCGATCTCCATGTTGGGTGGGGCCGGGACCCTCTTTGGTCCGCTCGTCGGTTCATTTATCTTTATTGGCTTAAAGGATATCGCCAGTCAAGTTATATCATACTGGGAGCTTTTGGTGGGATTAATGTTAATTATCGTCATGCTGGCGGGTGAAAAGGGTATTGTCGGCTCCCTAGAAGGATTTCTTTCTAAGTTAATCAATAAACATGGCAATAATGAAGGATTACAGGCAACGAATATAGAAGGGGAGGTAGGATCTGAATGAATGCACATTTGATTATCTCTGCATTTGTATTAGGTTTAAGTATGTCAGGTGTGTATTTTCTCCTGACCGTCGGTCTTTCCCTGTGTTATGGTCTGATGAGAATTATCAGTCTTGATCAGTTTCTGTATTATTCAGTTGGCGCTTACATGACCTATACAATAGTCGCGGTCACCGGAAACTTCTGGCTGGGTCTTTTGGCTGGAATTTTAACTACGATCTTGATTGCTCTTTTTGTCGAAAAAATAGTTTATAAACGGATTTATGAGAAGTCGGTAATGTTTTCAATGATTCTCTCTTTTGGTGTTAACTTAATGGGAGTAGGTCTGATAAAATATATATGGGGGTTAGAGCCTAAACCTGTTAAGGCTCCAATTGGTGGTAATTTAAACATTTTTGGAACTGAGGTTCCCGGTTACCGAATATTTGTTATTCTCTTGGCTGCTCTGGTCTATCTTGCGGTCTGTTATTTTTTAAATAAAACCATACTGGGGACCGCAATTAGGGCAGGGATTGATGATGCGGAGAAGGTAGAGGCGTTAGGAATTAATATTTATAAACTCTTTACCTTAACCTTTCTACTGGCTACTTCGTTGTCGGCGTTGGCCGGCGCGATTCATACCCCCATGGTGATGGTAGTGCCTGATATGGGTATGAACATTATTGCTTTTGCCTTCATGGTTGTCATTATCGGGGGCTTGGGTAGCATTAAGGGAACTTTAATCTCTTCGCTGCTCGTGGGCCAGGTTGTTTCCTTTGGATCACTAATTTGGGCGCCTTTAGCGGATATGGCTCCTTTTATGATTATGATTATTATTCTCTTGATTAAACCTACTGGATTGTATGGCAGTAAATATATGAAACGTTAAACTTGAATTTCGTCACAAGCCCGTTTTTTCCTGAAAAGTTATTTATTTCCCCTAGATGAGTGGTCGAGGCGAAAAATGAGAGTATAGGGAGTGGTTGAGACGAAGGCTATGGTTCTAAGGGAGTTTAACAAACCCCTAGTGCTAGAAGAAGTTGAGGAGCCGAAATACGGTAGCGGAGAAGTACTGATTAAGGTAGAAGCGGCTGGTGTCTGTGGGACTGATCTTAAGATCCAGCAGGGGATGGTCCCCACAAAAGAACTGCCTTTAATTCCCGGTCATGAGGTTGCGGGCGTAGTCGCGGCCACCGGAGCAAAGGTAGGGCGTTTTAGGGAGGGCGACGAAGTACTGGTTTCGTTCTATATTCCTTGTAATAATTGTCGTTCCTGTATAAATGGCCGCCAGACCATCTGTGAAAATTTAAAGGGAAGAATAGGTTTTGAATTTAACGGTGGTTTTGCTGAGTATGTTTCTGTACCGGAAGAGTGTCTTGTCCTAAAACCCAAAGAGATATCATTTCAGCAGGCAGCTGTGATTCCCGATGCTCTTGCGACCTGTTATCATGCCCTGGTTAAGAGGGCGAAGGTAAAAAAAGGGGATTGTATTGTCATCATCGGGGGAGGTGGAGGTCTTGGCCTTCATGCTCTCCAGATTGCCAGGTGGTTAGGGGCTAAGGTCATTGGTGTTGATCTTTCGGAGGAAAAACTTAAGCTGATGAGGGCTTACGGCGCCGAACTGGTCTTAGATGGGCAGAGTGCTTGGAGTGAAGCTGTTTATGATTATACCCGCAGAGGAGCCGATCATGTCGTTGCGTTTGTCTATAACGAGCAAAGCTTAGAACAGGGATTAAAGGCTCTTTGCAAAGGTGGGCAGTTAGTCCCGGTTGCCTATAGCCCGGAATATACATTTAATGCTCTTCAAGCTCATTTATATGAGATTGATCTGCTCAGTACCAGAGCGGCGACAAAAAAGGATATTGAGGATTGTCTGAGTTTGGTAATTCAAAACAAAGTAGAAACGGTAATTGGTGAAGTCTTAAAAATGGAAGCCCTTAACCAAGGCCTGCAATTGATCAAGAATGGGAATTTGAAAGGTAGATTAGTCATCGATGTGGAATAAATATTAGTATCTAGTAAACAGGAAAAAACAAGTGGGTGAGGAAAAGTGGAGAGTCTCGATTTTAGACCTATTGAAACTGTTAACACGTCAACACAGATTATGGAACAATTTGTGGAAAAAATACGTAACTCCAAGCTTACGCCGGGGACCTGCCTCCCTTCGGAAACAAGTTTGGCCAGAAGTCTGGGTACCAGTCGCGCCACGGTTAGGGAAGCATTAAGTGGGCTTAAAGCTCTGGGACTAATAAAATCTATTCCAGGCAGGGGTAATTTTATTAAAAACCCTCAAATACAATATAAGCTTGAAAGCATAATTGACGCCATCAGGAGCCGAATGAGTTTTCTTGAAGCTCTGGAGGCCAGGAGGGCGATTGAAGGGGAGATTTGCTTACTGGCCGCTAAAAGGCGTACCGAGTCTTCACTACAGGAGATTAAAGAAAACCTTGAAAAATGTAAGGATATCAAGTCAGTGGATCAGTTTACCAGGGTTGACTATGAGTTTCATCTAGCAGTGGCCAAGGCTTCAGAAAACAGCCTTTTTATTCAATTTATCAAGGAAGCCTTATTGAAGTTAGACCAACCTTATTATAACATTATTAAACTAGCCGAGGCGGCGGATAATACTTCATCCGTGAAAAGACTTTTTGGGCAATCTTATGAACATCATGAAGCTATCTATAAGGCGATTCTTGAAGGAGATAGTTCCTTAGCCCGTAAAAATATGATTATCCATCTTCAGGCGGCCAAACAAAAATTTACAGAGTACTATGAGGCTACAGAACTAAAATAAAGTACTAGAAGATAAGAGCGATTCTTCCTATCCCCCTATAGTGTTTTACTTTTATTTAAGTTTCCTTAAAGTTAGTGAGAAAGTAATATACTATCGTTTATACGCTAACTCTTAAAATAAAAAAAAGAAGGATTGTTGATTTAGACAGAGAATATATAGGCATGAAGTAAGGTAAGGCGCTCAGACATCCTGATAACAAAATTAGATTTATTAAGGAATACGGTCTATCACTAAGCAGTCGCTCACCCCGGCAAGCTGGGGCAAGCAAAAGGATGATATCGCAAGATTTCAAATTTGCTATCAGGTTGTTTATCTTCATTTCTTAATGGATAAATGGATTTCGGCGACAAGAAGGGCTCGATCTTAGCTTGACAATTTATTAAAAAATAGGTGGTTATATTTTTTTAACAGAAGCTGTCAGACAGCAAGACTGCATTACTTGTTTCGCCGGTTATTAATAATCTCTTAGTGGCTTTTTAATCTCAACACTAAAATTCTGTACTTAGGTGAGAGATGATAAAAATAATGGACAGAGAGGGAGGGGGGCATTTAAATGGGTGTTGATCTTAAGAGTGATATTTCGACCAGAGCAGCTTTTAGTAACGCTATTACTGAATTTGGATTGAAGGATGAAAGGGTCTTTACGATCGCCGCTGATTCAGAATCAAGATTTGGCGCTTTTATCAAAGAAGCGCCCACGCGTGCTATTAATGTAGGGATTGCTGAACAGAATGCGATGAGTATTGCGGCAGGGATGGCTTTTTGTGGCAAGGTTCCTTTTGTTTCAACTTATGCAACTTTTTTGACCATGCGTGCTTGTGAACAAATTAGAACCGATATTGCTTTTGCCAATTTAAATGTAAGGATTGTGGGAACAAATACGGGTTTCAGTTCGGACTTACTTGGTTTTACCCATCAGGCCCTAGAAGACATCGGATTAATGAGGGCATTACCGAATATGACTGTACTGGTACCGGCTGATGGAGAAGAAACTTATCGTTTAGTTGAAGCCCTAATTAATTATGAAGGACCGGCTTATTTACGGATACGTGGCACTAGTAAAGAACCGCATATTCATAGCGAAGAGCGGATCGAGATTGGCAAAGCCCGGAGGTTAAGAGCAGGGAATGATTTGACCATTATAGCTTGTGGCCGAATGGTTCAGGAGGCGTTAAAGGCCGCCGATCAGCTTGCTTTGGAGGGAGTAAAGGCTCGCGTTTTGGGAGTCCATACAGTTAAACCCATCGATCAAGAGGCTATTTTGGAAGCAGCCGCAGAGACGAAAAGGATTTTAACTGTTGAGGAACACAATATCATTGGTGGTCTGGGAAGCGCTGTGGCGGAGGTTACCAGCGAATATAAACCGATCATCGTAAAAAGAATGGGGATCAAGGATCGGTTTGGCGTTCCTGGTAAAGAAAAGGAGCTTTTCGAATACTTTGGTTTGACTTCCGAACACATTGTGGGTGAAGTTAGAAAGCTTTTGGAAATGGAGGGTTCATAAATGAGGATTGCAATTGGTAGTGATGAGAATGGTTACGAGATGAAAGAGGCTATTAAGAAACATTTACTAGAAATTGGCGCCGAGTATGAAGATTTTGGTTGTGGTCGAAATGAAAAAGTTTTATACCCAGAAATCGCCAACAAGTTGGCTGTAAGTATTATGGAAGGAAAACATAAGAGGGGCGTCTTGATCTGTGGAACGGGCTTGGGCATGGCAATCACTGCCAATAAAGTTCCTGGGGTAAGGGCTGCGACCTGTCATGATGTTTACTCAGCGGAACGAGCCAGAAAGAGTAATAATGCTCAGATCATTACTTTTGGAGCCCAGGTAATTGGGACGGTTTTAGCGATTAAACTACTTGATGCCTGGCTAGATTCAGAATTTGCGGGTGGTCGTTCCCAGCCGAAGGTTGATTTGATGGAAGCAATTGACCGTAAATATCGCAAGTAATCATTACCCAATACACCATCACGCTTCAATCGTGTTAGTTGTAGCCTGCGTAAACGACTACGAACAAGGGGGAATGGTCTAATGACAGCGGGGTAAAGGATAGGTATGAATGTGATCTCCATTGCCATACCAATCGTTCCGATGGAAATGATACTCCAAAGGAATTAATCGACAGGGCTATTTCCCTGGGCATGAAAGCAATAGCCATTACCGATCACGATATAATTCCTGCTGAGACGGAGATCGTGAAGGGAAGAGAAATTGATCTGCGTTCCTATGCCTGCGAGCGGGGGTTAATTCTAATTTTCGGCTACGAGTTTTCTACAGATACTTACGTTAATGATGTTCATATCCTCGGTTATGAACTGGATTGGTCTGCCAAGAAGGTTCATCAGGAGATGGAAAGAGCAAAAAAGAGTAAAGGCGAGGCTTACCGCAAACTTTGCGCGGTATTAACCAGCAGGGGGATGGCTATCGACTTTGAAAACGAAATCCTGCGATATACAGACCAGAATGGGGTTGTTCACCAAAGAGACCCTGAGGAGGTTCAAAGGAAGTTTATTTTTGAAAAAATGGCAGAAAAGGGTTATGCGGAGAGCTGGGGAGCCGCCAAAATTCAAGTGCAGAATGATCCGGAGCTAAATATTCGCCGTGAGAAAATCGATCCGCTCTACGCTATAGAAATGATTCATGATTGTGGCGGGCTCGCTTTTCTAGCTCATCCCTATCTCATAGAGGAAATAGTTACACCTCAGGGCTTGGGTAAAATGACCAGAGCGGAATATATAGAGAGGTTAATTGAAAACGGACTTGATGGGATCGAAGGTAGATATACCTATAACAAAACCAGTTACAAGGGGAAGAAAACAGTAGAAGAAATAGAAACGGAAGTAAGGGAAAGATACGGAAACCGGCTTTACATTTCAGGGGGTTCTGACTATCACGGAAGTAAAAAAGGAACCAGAGATACCAGGGAGATAGGGGAGGCCGGGATCAAGGTTAAAGAATTATTTGGCATCTTTTCACAAGAGATGATTTATGGCAAGAAAGATCACTAAAGGAGGGATTGTAGTGTTAACAGACGGGGAACTAAATAAATTGACTCACGAAGCGGCTGAAGTTAGAAAGGAAGCCATTAAAATGGCGACGAGGGCGGGCACAGGGCATTTGGGACCGGCTTTAAGTATTGCAGATATTCTCTGGATTCTTTATTCTCGAGTAATGAAATACCATCCGCAAGATCCTTCCTGGCCGGAGCGGGATCGGTTACTCTTAAGTAAGGGTCACGGTTGTATCTCACTCTATGTTACCTTGGCCAAAAAGGGCTTCTTTGAGGAGGAATTGCTTAAGTCTTACTGCGCTAAGGTGGACACCCTTTTGGGGGGTCATCCAGAGCGTAAACTACCTGGAATTGAGGCTAATACCGGTTCTCTGGGACATGGTTTTAATATTGGTGTCGGGATGTCAATGGTGGCCAAGGCTGAACAGAAAAACTATAAGGTATTTACCATCTTGGGTGATGGGGAGAATCAGGAAGGCTCGATCTGGGAAGGGGCTATGTCTGCTGCTCACTATCAACTGGACAACCTGGTGGCGATTGTAGACCGTAATAACTTGCAGGTCAGCAATTTTGTAAATAAAGTCATGGGAATTGAGCCTCTTGCCGAGAAATGGTCCAGTTTTGGCTGGGGTGTGAAAGTTATCGATGGACATGACCTTAACCAGTTAGATGAGGCCTTTAAATCAGTGCCGTTTATTGAAGGGAAACCTTCTGTGATTATTGCTAATACAGTAAAGGGCAAGGGCCTTCCCATGGCCGAAAACAAAGTAGAGTGGCACCATAAGGCTCCATCACTCCAGGAGTATCAGGAAATTGATAAAGAGCTGGGTCTGGGTGACTTATAATTTAACGGCACATCCTAAAATACAATTTATGTTAAAAGCAGTAAAGTAAAGAAGCTATGCTAATTACGTTGTTACCTGAATTTGAGGTCGCGCCACAATATATAGTGTGTTACTTGGAGAAAGGCTATCAATATCTTGGGGCGTGATAGTTGAATATGAGGACAACGCAAATAGCTCAAGCTGAGAATGACTTGATTTTCGAAGGAATTTTTCGTATGATCATATGAGGAATAACAACATATGACTGTATTTTATAGTTGTTATTTCAATAACTATCTGAGCGTCCCTATTTTTGCGAACGATCATAGGCAGATTACAGTATTAAAAAAACAAAACAAGGAGGAATAAACATGTTATCAAAAAGCCCGTTTGAAAGATTACAGCAGCTAAATGATGAATTTGAAATTTGGTGGGATGCCTCTCCATTAGCCTACGCGCCGTGGAAAGAAAAGTTTCTGGCCGGGATTGAGGATACGAAAAAGGAAAAGTTTGCTGGTTGGCTTGATAAATTATATAATGACAAGCATCCAGAAAAATCTGTTTTCCGCGGTGTAACAACTAACCCCAGAATTACCAGGGAAACTCTGGATTGGATCCCTGAGGAATGTACGCCCTGGATTAAGGAGATTAAAGAAAAATATCAGGGTTGCTCCCTGGAAGAATTGGCCTGGATGACATATACAAAAATAACAGAGGAAGGGGTTAAGAAATATCTACCTCTGTTTGAAGCTTCAAATTATAAATATGGTCATGTCAGTGCCCAGGTAGATCCGAGGCTGCTTACTGATACGAGAGAGATGTTACGACAAGGTATCGGGTTGAAAGCCCTTTCTCCCAATATTATGATCAAATCACCCGCTACTAAAGAAGGTATCTATAACATTATGCTGCTCACGGCATTGGCGATACCGACCAATGCAACGGTCTGTTTTACCTTGCCTCAGATTCTGGCAGTGGCCGAGGCGGTCCGTAAAGGAAAAGAACTAGGAGAAGCAAATGGTGTAGATTATTCACAATGGCGTTCAGTTATTACCATGATGCTTGGCCGGTTTGAAGAAACAAAAGAATTCAACGAACAGGCAGCGGCTGCAGGAATCGAGTTAACTGATGAGGTTCGACACTGGGCTGGTTTGGCTGTAAGCAAAAAGGCTGTGAGAATACTAAAACAGGAAGGTTATGAAAGTAAGCTGCTTCTTTGCTCATCAAGACCAGGGCCTGTGGTTGACAACAAGCAAAAGGTTTGGCATATTGAGAAGATGGCCGGGGAACCAATTGTGTATACGATTAATCCGGCGATGATTGGCGATTTCTGCAAATTGTATGAAAATGAACCCATTGCCGATCATCGAAACGAGGAGATCCCTGACAATATTTTAGCAAAACTAATTCAACTACCCTATTTCCGGCAAGGATATTTTGCGCATGGAATGACTGCTGACCAGTTTGTCGCACATCCGGCCTCGATTTACACAGCTAATGGTTTTGCTAACGATATGCGCCTGCTGGAAGAGTTTGTAGAAAAAGTCTAAGACTAAAACACTAGTCATGGTAAGCTCTCACACTATAAGGAAGGTGAATGCAAAAATGCCTTTAGTCATCACAAAAGGTATGTTAATCGATGCCAGCAATAAAGGTTATGCGGTAGGAGCTTTTAACGCTAATAATTTAGAAATGGCACAGGGAATAGTCATGGCGGCTGAGAAAGAAAATGCGCCGGTTATCGTTCAAGTTAGCCAAGGTGGAATTGAACATGCAGGTGCAGAAGAGATGGCGGCTGTAGTAAAGGTTCTGGCAAATAAGGCGCGGGTACCTGTGGCTTTACACCTAGATCATGGGGTAGACTTTGTCTATAATATGATTTGTCTCCGAGCTGGATATACTTCTCTGATGTATGATGGCTCACGCTTGAACTTTGAAGACAACGTCAGAATTACTAAAGAGGTAGTAAATGCGGCACATGCGGTTGGTATTCCGGTGGAGGCTGAATTGGGCAAGGTGCCAAAGAATCCTAACGAGGTAGCGGTTGAAGAGCTTAAAAAATATATGACTAGTCCTGAAGAAGCAAAGGAATTTGTGGAGCGGACCAATGTTGATTCCTTGGCGATTGCTGTGGGCAGCATGCACAAGATGAAAACGAAGAAGGCCAGACTAGATATCGAAAGAATAAAAGCGATCCGTCAGGTTGTTTCTGTCCCCCTTGTTTTGCATGGCGCTTCCGGGGTTCCGGATCAAGCAATCAAAGAAGCTATTAAGGCCGGCATCTGTAAAATTAATGTTCATACGCAACTGGCGAAAAGCTTTACCGAGCAAATTCGTGAAATTTTAAGCCAAGATGACAGTATCGTAGATATCAGAAAGTATCTACAGAAGGCTCGAGAGGCCCTTATGGAAGAAGTTAGGGCTAAGATCCGGCTTTTTGGGGCAAATGGGAAGGCTGACGGGGTACGTAATATTGAAGTAAAACCAGAAGAATATATTGGACAAGAGATCGTCGAATAATAATTATCTATGCTAAAAAATCAAGCCCTTCTTTTCTTTTAAGAAGAGGGCTTGATTTTTTTTAGCTGATTTCCACTTCTTAGACCAATAGATTTGAGTTAAATCTTAATAAAAGATTAGGCAATTCCTTAGATTGTATAATCTGACATGATTATTTCAGATTAATTAAAGGTCTTAAGCCTCTTATGAAGAACTTTATCAACTAATCTAGGTTTAAGTCTAGATGTTGAACTAATTTATATAGATCGGAGGTTTTCTCATGAGTATCAAAATAATTACCGACAGTGCATGTGATTTGACTGATGATATTATTAACGAATATGATATTGATGTGCTACCTATTTTAGTAAACAAGGGGGAAGAAGAGTATTTAGATAAAGTAACATTAGATCCTAAAAAAATGTATGATGATATGAGAAAGGGAGCAGTATATAAAACAGCTCAAATACCACCCCATATGTTTCAACAAAGATTTGAAGAGATTGCCAAGAAGAAAGAAAGCACAATTTATATTGCTTTTTCTTCAGGATTATCAGGAACTTATCAAACCGCAATTTTAACTAGAGATACTTTGAAGGATACATATCCAGATTTGGACTTAGAAATTGTAGATTCTAAGTCAGCTTCAGTAGGTTTTGGATTATTAGTGTATAAAGTTGCGCAAATGGCTAAAGAAGGAAAAAGCAAAGAAGAAATTCTGAAAATTTTGGATTTTTATGTTAATCATATTGAACATATATTTACAGTAGATAATTTAGATTATTTATTTAGAGGCGGAAGAGTTTCAAGAGCTGTAGCTTTTATGGGGGAACTTTTAAACATAAAACCAATTTTAGACATCCCGGAAGATGGGACTTTGCGCCCTATTGAAAAGGTAAGAGGGAGAAACAAAGTTTTGAATAGAATGCTTGAAATAATGGAGGAAAGAGGGGGAAATGCTGATTTAAAAAATCAAACCATTGGTATAAACCATGGTGACGATATAGAAGGAGCAAAGAAATTACAAAAAATGATTGAAGAAAAATATGGTTGCACTGATTTTGTTTTAAATATTATAGGCTGTGCTATAGGTGCGCACTCGGGTCCAGGAACATTATCTATCTTCTTTTTAAATGAAAAGCCCATGCTCTAAAGACACTTTTTGCGGTTTTATTTATAATAATCGAACTATCCTTATTTTAAGGGTAGTTTCTTTTTTTAGGAAATTTATTTATCTTTTGCGCGAAAAATCAGTTAATTTCTATAGTGAAGAGCGAAATAACTGTTGCATTTTCTTTACTTTACTTGTCAAGATAAAATAGTTATAATAGAAACAAAGATTGTTATTTTTTTAACAAAGAACGTTAAAAAAATAACAATAAGCAGAGGAGTGGGGTCATTGAAAGTTACGGTTTGTATTGGAAGCGGTTGCCATGTAAAAGGCTCACGGAAAATCATTCATCGTCTTCAGCAGATTATTAGTAAGGGGAATTTACCTTGTGAGATAGAATTGGAAGCTTGCTTTTGTCAAGGTAAATGTACCGAAGGTGTGGTTATTCGCATTGATGATGAGATAATTACGGGCGTAAGTATTGAGAACGTTGAAAATATATTACTTACTCACTTAAATTTGAGGAATTGTATAAGCGATTGAATTTAAGATTTAACCACAAGCTATTGATAGCTAAAGAATAAAGCTCAAGTAGTCGCTCACGCTGGCTACCGAGTCGCTCATGCCGACTACATTAAATTAAGATCACGAAGTGATTTAAAAGAAGTCGGATGAGTCGACCGACCGTCCTGTAGGATGAAAATTCAAAGCCAGGTGAG
>DHOO01000043.1:44978-71477 GCA_002409975.1 Firmicutes bacterium UBA5388 | reverse complement strand
AGCCAGGTGAGTCGACAAGCCTCAAAGGCATCTTTAATTAGGTGTTCACGCCGACTTCCGCATGTACACGCTAGTGTATTAATCAAAGTCGGGTGAATCAACTAGAGCTATTTTCTAAGTAGAAAGAAAACAAAATAAAAGGGAGGGAGAGAATATGAGCACGATTTTTACTAGTAAAGCGGAGTGTCGTGATTGTTATAAATGTATTCGCTATTGTCCAGTTAAAGCTATTGGTTTAAAGGAGGGGCAGGCATGGGTAGTAGAGGAAAAATGCATTTTATGTGGGAAGTGTATCGCCGTCTGTCCTCAGCAAGCTAAAAGCACAGTTTCGCAAGTACCATTATTAGAAGAATTTATATCTAATCATGAACGCGTAATTGTGTCATTAGCGCCGTCATATCTAGCAACCTCCTCATTTTCTTCTCCGTGGAAACTGGTGGCGGCTTTAAAAAAAGCGGGAGTTTTTAGGGTAGAGGAAACGCTTCTAGGAGCAAAACCGGTAGCGATGGCATATGGAAAGCTAATGCAAGAAAATAATACCCATACTATTATTACGAGCTGTTGCCCGGTAACGGTGAATATCATAGAAAAGTATTTCCCTTCTTTACTTCCATCGCTATCAGGATTGATCTCACCTATGGTTGCTCATGGGAAACAGTTAAAAGCTGAATGGGGTGAAAATACGAAAGTGGTCTTTGTTGGGCCTTGTTTTGCCAAAAAGGACGAACGAGAACTAGAGGATGCCCGTCCCTTTATTGATGTTGTTTTAACTTTTAACGAATTAATTTCATTTTTTACGCAAAAAAAGATTGAACCGGAGGAACTGGCAGATCAGTTTCCTGATGAGTTTATGTCAGAAATTCATACTTTTCCTCTGAAACAAGGAATTCTTAAAGCAGCAGGAATTTGCGACTCCCTCTCAGCAGAGGTTATTTCTGTTTCTGGACTACGAGAGTGTATGGAAACTTTTGAAGCTCTTAGTAAGGGCCAGATTAAACCCAGATTTATTGAAGCTCTGGCTTGTCCGGGTGGATGTATTGGTGGCCCGGCGATGGATAACAACCTGACGCTTCCTGTACGGAAAGCCAGACTGTATCATTTTACTAATGCGCCGGAATTTAAGAGGGAAGAAGAGAAGAGAGAGGTTGAGGTTAATCTTAAGCGAAAACACACTGCCTCTCAGTTTAAAGAGGTGACTCCCACTGAAGAAGAGATTCGGAAAGTGTTAGCGCTTACTGGTAAATTTACACCGGAAGATGAGACCAATTGTGGGGGGTGTGGTTACTCCAGCTGTCGGGAGAAAGCGGAAGCGGTATGTCGGGGACTAGCCGAACTAGAAATGTGTATACCATATATGAAAAATAAAGCACAGTCCTTCTCTAATGCGGTAGTAGAAAGTACAGATAATGGTATTATCGTCGTGGATAAAGATCTAATTATACAGGAGTTTAATCCAGCAGCGGATCGCATGTTTAACCTCAAGGAGAGGCTGGCGAGAGGGTGTAAACTAGATAAGTTTATTAATGCGGCGAATTTTCGCAGAGCCTGGAAAACACAGAACGCATGTAGTTGTCAAAAACTGTATAAAAAACTGAATCTAATCACTAGACAGACCATCTATCCACTGGCTAAATATGGCGTAGTGATCGGAATTTTTACAGATGTAACAGCAGAGGAACGACGGAAAAGCAAATTTGATAGTATGCGTCAGGAAGCTTTAACACGAGCTTCTAAGGTGATCAGGGAACAAATGCAAATTGCCCAGGAAATTGCCGGATTATTAGGGGAAAGTACTTCTGAGACCAAAGCTACATTGTTAGAGTTGATTGAGATCATGCAAGAACAGGAAGGGAATGGTTATGACACTCAAAATTGATGTTGGAGTTGCTAGTCTCTCTAAATATAAAGAGGAAGTTTGTGGTGATACGGTGGAGATAGTTAAGACTGAGCAATCGACCACAATCGTATTTTCTGATGGTTTAGGTAGTGGAATAAAGGCTAGTATCCTGTCAATTCTTACGACCAAAATTGCTTCTGGGTTGCTTAAACGAAATGTCAGTTTAGAACAAGTTTTTGAGACAATAGCTGATACCTTGCCTACTTGTAAAGTTCGAAATCTAGCCTACTCAACACTATCGATTTTACGTCTTTATCCGGATGGAAGGTGTCATTTAATTGAGTATGATAACCCCAGTCTACTCTGGATCAGAAAGAAGAAACCATTGTCAATCAAGCGGAAAAAGAGACAGATTGCGGGGAAAGAGACGATGGAGGCGCAGTTTTTCATAGAACCTGGAGATCTGTTGGTTATGATCAGCGATGGTGTGATCAATGCTGGGGTGGGTGGCCTTTTCCGTTTGGGATTGGGTTATGAAGGAGTAATCAATTCTGTGTTAGATTGGGCAATAGAGTATGATGATTCCCAACCAGTAGCTGAGCGGGTTACTGATGTAGTTGATGCTTGCTATCTGGGGCGACCGGGGGATGACTCAACTTCTATCATTATTACGGCTCGAAATCCGCGAACAGCAATCCTGTTAACCGGTCCCCCGGCAAATCCAAAGCATGATCAGGATTTAGTTTCCAAGTTTTTAGAGTATAAAAATGTCCGACGGATTATTTGTGGAGGAGCTACTGGCAATTTGGTGGCCAGAGAGATGGGGCGTGAAATCAAGACCAATTTAAAATATGAAGACCCTAGTGTTCCACCGACGGCTACGATTAAAGGGATCGATTTAGTGACAGAAGGCATCTTGACCTTAAATAAATGCTTAACAAAACTGAAAAATATTGACCAGGATAAGAAGACCGAACCCCTCTTTGACGGAGCAACCCTTTTATGCCAGTCGCTAATGAAGGCGGATCGGATCATATTTTTGGTAGGAACAGCAGTCAATCCTGCTCATGAGGAGTTCATGAATTCCTTACAACTATTAACAAGGATGGAAGTAATAAAACGATTACAAACACTGCTAACAGAGATGGATAAAGAAGTTGTTATTGAAAAGTATTAGGAGGAGATTAAAATGATCGTACCGGTAAAAGTATGCGCGGGGACATCTTGTCACTTGTTGGGAAATCAAGAAATAATCGATGTTTTAGAAAATATGCCGGCTCAATATCAAAATTGTATTATGGTGGGTTTTACTAGTTGTTTCGGCGCCTGTGAACAGGGACCCTGTGTTTTAGTGAGTGACAAATTAATTTATCAAGCTACACCGGAAAAGGTAATTCAAGCGATCAAAGAAGAGTTGAGATCCAAAAAATAGAGAGGAAAGGGGGGTACAGAGATGTCAGGACTTTCGGAAATTATCGTAATTAAACGAAAAGTGCTAAAAGAACTGGCAACCTTAGCATGGCAGGACAGAATGAAGGAGATCGACTCTTTACCCAGAAAATTAACAAATGATGGTATTACTAATTATCGATGTTGTGAATATCGGGAACGGGCGATACTCACAGATCGTATTAAACTGGGAATGGGTGCGATTTTAGAGGAGAATGATGACGTAAGGTTGTCAAGTTTGGTTAAAGATTTAAATACTCTTAAGAATCGAGAGCAAACTCTACCCATAGTATCAATTATTGAGAAGGCTTGCGATCGTTGCCCGATCGATAAGATGGTGGTGACTAATGCTTGTCGGAATTGTGTTGCTCATAATTGTCTAAATGCTTGCCCCCGTGAAGCCATTGAGATTGTAAACAACCGTGCATACATTAATAAAGAGCTTTGTGTGGAGTGTGGTCTTTGTGTTAAAGCCTGCCGTTTTGGAGCAATCTTAGAAATTGAACGACCGTGTAGCAGAGCGTGTGCAGTGGGAGCAATCAGCCCCGGAGAAAATAGCAGTGCGAAGATTGATCATGAAAAATGTGTGGAATGCGGTGCTTGTATAGCTGCTTGTCCCTTTGGAGCCATCTCTGATCGCTCCGAGATTCTACAGGTTATTGCTTTCTTAAAAGCGGAAAGTTTTCCAACGAAGGCTTTGGTGGCCCCTTCGATAGCCGGACAGTTTGGGCCGATGGTTGATTGGTCTCGTTTGGTTTCCGGATTAAAAAAGCTGGGCTTTTCTGAGGTGATTCCAGTGGCCTTGGGTGCGGATCAAGTTGGGAAAGAAGAAAGTCAAGAATTGAGGGAGAGACAGACGGAAGGAGAAGCTTTATTTAATTCTTGTTGTCCATCTTTTAAAAACTTGATTGAAAAAAATTTTTCTTCCCTGGCGACACATCTTTCTAAGACCAAATCTCCGATGCTTGTTACCGCTGAGATGGTTCGCAAGGCGGATCCGAATGCGAAAACCGTTTTTATTGGCCCCTGCCTTGCCAAAAAAGGCGAAGCTAAGCGTAGTGGAATAGATCTCATCGATGCGGTGCTTACTTTTGAGGAATTGGCTGCCATTTTGGTAGCGGCTGAGATTAACCTGGCTGAATGTAAGCCGGTCGAGGAGAAGATTGTGGGTGGCATTCCTTCAGCTCGAGGGATAAATTTTGCACGTTCTGGTGGAGTGATGACAGCTGTAACAGGAGACGATCAGGGAGCAAAAGTGAAAAGCATATCGGCTTCTGGAATCAAAGAGTGTTTAGAGCTTTTGACGAAAGTATCAAAAGGAATAGAAGCTTACGATTTTGTTGAAGGGATGGGTTGTGAAGGTGGTTGTATTGGTGGCCCGGGGACACTAGTCAATACTAAGGTAGCTGCCAGGGCGCTACGGAAAACAACAGAGAATAAAGGGGAGGATCAGTTTGCATCCTGAAATTGGTAGAAAGTCGGGAAAAGATAAAAATGACAAATATAAAGGAATTCCTTTAACAGTAATTAAAAGGTTGCCAAGGTACCAAAGATTTTTGTCGGAATTGGCTGCTAAGGAAGTAGAACGTATTTCTTCCCGGGAATTAGCAGCTAAGATGAAGATTACTGCTTCCCAACTACGGCAGGATCTCAGTTTGTTTGGCTCCTTTGGACAGCAAGGATATGGTTATCGTGTTAACTACCTTTTGGATGAAATAAACCAGATTTTGGGGCTAAGTAATAGAACAACAATGGTTCTGATCGGAGCCGGACATCTGGGGAGAGCAATCGCCAATTACGATAATTTTAGTAAGAGAGGATTTATTATTGAAGCCCTCTTTGATAACGATCCACAGGTCATTGGAAGTACGATCAATAACCTTATAGTAAAGGATATAAAGGATCTAGGCAAACATCTGAAAGAGGCGCCGGCAGAGATTGGTGTTATTTGTACTCCCGCTGGGGTGGCACAAGAAATAGCTGATCTGTTAGTACAATTTGGAATTAAAGGGATCTGGAATTTTGCTCCGGTTTCTTTGAAGATTCCGGAGCAGGTTCATGTCGAACATGTTCATATTGGAGAGAGCCTAATGATTCTTTCTTTCCAAATCCAACAACAGGAATAAGAATTATAATTTGCTCTTCGATTTTTATCTTACCTTGCTTCTTATTTTTAACTATGAAAGCAAATAGCATAACACAATTTGCCCTATGAACAATGATAGCTTAAATTGATAAACTTTAAATACTAGTCAATCAAGGGAACTTAAGAAAGAAACCACCGTTTATCCAAATGAGGTTTACTTAAGAGCAAGGGGGAAACGAAAATGGATAAGTTTAAAAACAATATAATTATAACCCTTTGTGTGTTAGTATTGATTTTAATACTAGGTTTAATTTCTCCAGTATTAAGAGCAAAGGCTACCCGTTTAATAACGGTAATGGGTGAGGCTGAGCTGCGAGTAATCCCTAATGAAGTGGTCATTTCGACGGCTGTAGAGACTAGTGATCACAATTTAACGCTTGCCAAAAAGTCCAATGATGAACGAGTCCGTAAAGTGATTGCTTTAGCAGAAAAGTATAAAATTGAAGCGAAGCATATTCAAACTAGTCAGATCCATATTGAACCTCGATACCGCGACCATTATGAAAAAAGGGAGTTTATCGGTTATTTTGTACGGAAAAATATTGTCGTGCAGTTAAAAGATCTTACCAAATTTGAAGATTTTTTAAGTAGTCTTCTGGAAGAAGGGGTCAATTATGTTGATGGTATCCAGTTTCAAAGCAGTGATATAAAAAAATACAAAAGTCAAGTACAAGCGTTAGCAGTAAAGGCAGCTAGAGAAAAAGCCTCCTTGCTGGCGAAAGAATTGGGACAAAAAATAGAAAAACCTTATTTAATTCAGGAAGAAAGAACCGACTTTATCCCAGTGGAGGCAGGGCGATATTCATCTCTAAAAGAAGCGTATGCCGGAAACCTAGCTGATGCGGGCGAAAGTACGATTGCCCCAGGTGAGATTATTGTGAGATCTGCTTCCACAGTAAGTTTCAAATTAAAGTAGTCGTTCACGCCGGTTACCATCGGGGAAACTTTCCCCCTTCTTTGGTTGTTGAGAAGCAAGTTAAGCAGTCTTGCTTCTTTTTTTTACGCGTTGTTACTAATATTAACTATTTTTGGGTAATCTGAAGAGGCTTTAATAAGGCATATATATATTTTACGAAAAAAGAAGGATTTTTGCGTAAAATCTCAAATATTATTAGTTGAGAGAATTGCATAATCACCTTAAGTTAAGCTGTAGACACTAAGGAAAGGATTTGGTATTTTGGCTGTTACTATACACGATGTAGCTCGGGAAGCAGAAGTTTCTCTTTCTACAGTTTCCAGGGTCTTTAATAATAAAGGAAACATTTCCAATGAAACCAAAGAGAAAGTTATTGCTGTGGCGGCAAAATTAGGTTATCGTCCTCGTTCCTATAAAAAACAGGAGAATACCGCCAAGAAAGATATTGGGATTATTTTCAGCAAACGTTTAAGTAGTTTAATTCTCGACCCTTTTTATGGCCAGGTAATGGCTGGGGTAGAGGAGATGTTAATACCCCATAACTATAAATTATTTTTTAAAACAATCTCGGGGAAAGCTAAGGATGATTCAGTAGTTATTAACGAACTCATTAAGGATGAAAAAATAGCTGGGTTAATCCTGACGGGATATGATATTGAACGGGAAATAATCTTGAAGATTAAGAAGAGCAATATTCCCCTGGTGTTAACAGATAATGAGCTGTGGGATGAAAATATAGATTGCGTTGTTAACGACAATGTAGCGGGGGCGCGTAAAATAGTCAAACATTTAATTGACTTGGGTCACCAGCAGATTGCTTTTTGCGGAGGACCTTTGAGCCACAATTCTCTAAATGAAAGATATCAGGGTTATAAACAAGCGCTTAAAGAGGCTGGATTAGTAAAAAATGAGACGTGGGTCTCTTTCTGTGAACCTAGCTTTAATATCGAAGATGGCTATGATGCGGCTATGAATATTTTTGCAAATACTTCTCAAGCGCCAACAGCTGTTTTTGCGGCCAATGATCCGATTGCCTTGGGTGTAATGAAAGCAATTAAAGAATTAGGTTATAGAATTCCTGAAGAGATTTCAGTAGCTGGCTTTGATGATATTCAATTGGCGGAACATACCGTTCCATCGTTAACTACCGTAAGAATTTTCAAAAATGAAATGGGAGTTTTAGCTGGGAAAAGGTTACATGAATTAATTGAAGGCATTAATCCCAAACCCATAAAAATCGTGATGTCCGTTGATCCAATCCTGAGAGACTCAACGGCTCCTTGTAAACAAGCATTCTAAAAGAAAAATGACTATTATATTTATTTAATCTATCCTTACTTTCGCCCTGTCAACGGGGCTTTTTTATTGCAAAAGAATCAATAAGTTGCGTAAAATTTGGTGATAATATAACTTTTTTCATAAAATTAGGAGGATTATTTTATGTTGTCGAGAATATCTTCTTTAATAGGCATTCCGGGTGATTTTAGATTTGAGGTGAGATTTGTTGAAATTAAAAAGACTAACCGATCAACCTGTTTTAATACCAATAAAAGAACACCAATGGGAAAGAAAAGCGGTTTTTAATGCTGCGGTCGTCTTTGAAAACGAAGTTTTTTCTCTTTTTTACAGAGCTTCTAATTATCCTTTTATGCTCGCCGGAGAAAAACCAGATCCAGCTCACAAATTTGAATCTGTCATTGGTTATGCCGTAAGCTCGGACGGTATTAATTTCAACCGAATGGTTGAACCGGTATTCGTGGGAGAAACGTTACAGGAAAAATGGGGGGTGGAAGATCCCAGAATTTCAAAAATAAATGATACCTATTATATGTTATATACCGGGTTCGGTGGTAGAAGCTGGGACGATATCCGTATTTGTCTGGCTACCTCTATGAACCTATTAATATGGGATCGTCTGGGAGTGGTTTTAGATGAACCGAACAAGGATGCCGCCCTTTTTCCTGAAACAATTAACGGAAAATATGTTTTATTACATAGAAGGGTTCCCCATATCTGGCTAGCTTTTTCCGATAATATGGCGCATTGGGCTCAGCATCAGATTATTATGAAACCCCTTCCCAATAGTTGGGAGGAGAAAAAAATCGGAATTGCTGGCCCTCCCATAAAAATGAAGGAAGGTTGGCTTTTAATTTACCATGGTGTCGACAATCAGAATGTTTACCGGCTTGGGTTGGCGGTTTTAGATTTACGGGATCCGACTAAAGTCATCTATCGTCAAACAGAGCCAATATTAGAACCGGAACTGGATTGGGAAAAAAACGGGTTAATTCCTAATGTAGTTTTTAGCTGTGGAGCGGCGGAATTAGAAGAAGAGATTTATGTCTATTATGGTGCTGCGGACACGGTCATCGGGGTTGCCAGTTTGAATAAGAAAGAACTGAAAAAAAAGCTAACAAGCTTCTGAAATAGCTTAAGGAAGGGGGGTACCAATATTGATACCTGGGAAAAAAGCAAGCTGTCAACAACTATTAGCAGATTATAAGGGAAAGAAAGTAAACTATTATGGAGAAAAATTGCAGTTTGACGGTGTGGGGAATAGAGATGTCTATAATATCACTGCTCCATTTGAAGATGGAGGAGAGTTAATTATTGCTGGACGGGTAGAAGAGAGGGAGAGTGAAGACTCGGAAGTTATTTTTTTTAGGCAAAGGGATGGAAAATGGCTTCCCAAAGAGGGCTCTCCTACCTTCTGTTTGCAGGATCCTTTTGTGACCCGTATTGGGGGGGGACTTATTTTAGGAGGAGTTGAGACTTTCCCCCACCAAGAGATGGAAGGACTCCTTAACTGGCGGACTCTATTCTATCGAGGTTCAGACATTAGTAGTTTACAGTATTTTGCTCAGGGGCCCGATGGGATGAAAGATCTCCGTTTGGTGAAACTGGAGGACGGGGAAATTGGTGTTTTTACCAGGCCTCAGGGCAAAGTCGGTGGTCGGGGCGTCATTGGGTTTATTAAAATCGATTCTCTGGCCGAGTTAACTATTAACACTATTGAAAAAGCCCGGTTACTAAAAAACCAGTTCTTACCTGATGAATGGGGAGGAGTAAATGAAGCTCATCTGCTGAAAAATGGTTTGTTAGGTGTCTTAGGTCATATTGCCTGTTTCTGTAATGGTAGAAACAGACAATATTATTCTATGGTTTTCCCCTTTGATCCAGAGCAAGAAATAGCAGGCGCTATGGAGATTATTGCCTGCCGGGATGATTTTCCAAAGGGACCCGCTAAGAATGAAAAGTTGGTTGATCTCCTTTTTAGCGGGGGTTTATGTAGAAACAACGATGGTACTGCCACCCTCTATGTGGGGGTTAGTGATGCGGAAGCCCATCGAATAACCATACCAGATCCTTTTCTGAGGTATGAAATGATTAATAATAATCGCAATTAAAGTAAAGCTCCTTAGCGGTGATTATCTGAGATTTAACTTTGGTTTTCCAATAGTCGTTCTCTTTCTCGCTTTCAGAAGATAATTTGAAGGAATCAGCTTTACCGGTTTAAAAGGTTAAGCAGACTATAGGGAGAAAAAACCGAAGTATTATGGGATAAAATGTTAAGGGGGTGTCGGTTTGAAAAAGAGATTGCCGGGGATTATTTTCTGTATGGTCCTTATTTTTATTTTAGCTTTATTAACCGGCTGTACGGGCGCAGGAAAGGAAAAAAGTACATTTACCTTCGCCACTTGGGCGGCGGGAGAAGAACTAAAGGAATTCGACGCTATTATCGAAAAAGTGAACCGGGAAGCGGGAGACCGGTACCAAGTCGAAGTGCTAAGTATTCCGTCGGACTATTATGTGAAACTGGCCACCTATATTGCGGCAAACAAGACCCCGGATTTTTTCTGGTTGACGCAGGAATTAATTTCTAAATATGCTCAACTGGGAGCGATCGCCGATCTTACAGAAATGTTTGAGGATAGCAAAGGGCTAACTCCGGATCAGTATTATCCGGGCGTGCTTCGTTCAGCCACCTATAACGGTCGCTTTTATGGCTTGCCATGGATCGCCAATCCGCTGGTTGTTTACTATAATAAGGATCTCTTTGCGGCGGCTGGTGTAGCATATCCTCCGGCGACCGGTGGATGGACCTGGGATGAGTTGATCGAAACAGCCAAGGCTCTGACCAGAACAGAACAGGATGACTATGGAAACAATTATCAACAGTATGGCTGTATTGTCGATGGCTGGCCGAATATTGAGACTTTTATCTGGGCCGGCGGGGGGGACATTATAGCGGAAAATGGAGTCGATATCCTTCTTGACTCGGAAGAAACTATTCAAGGACTGACGATTCTGCATAAAATTCTGAACGCGGGGATTACCCCCCCCTACCGTGAAGTAGGCAGTCTGGGTTCGAATAATGTTTGGTTTGAAAAGCAAAGGGTAGCTATGTTCATGGGGGGAATCCAAGATAATTTTGAGGTCAAGATCTCTAAACTACCCGAAAAGGAACAATTCCGGATCGGGTATGCGCCAATGCCGGTCGGTTTGGATGGTAAAGCGCATTCCTTTAACTGGACGGCGTCAACGGTAATGAGCAGAAAACTGGCAAAAAAACAAACAGCCTACGAAGTTATGGAGAAGATAACCTTGGAGTTTTTTAAATGGAAGATTGCTTCGCCGATTAGCGGGGAAGTTGAGCGAATTGTCGAAATCGCCCCCGCTAAGGAGCCGGCTTTGGAGACGATCCAGATTTGCCTAAATAATGCGCGATCAGCCAACTATGTGCCGGAATGGAATGAAATTAACCATAATCTGTGGCTGAAGCTGTATAATGCCATGTTGAATGAAGGGGATTTTGATTATAAAAGTCAAGTAAAAGCCATCGCGGAAGAGGCGAGAAAACTTATTGCCAACAGGAAATAAACCGGAGGTAATGATGAAAAAGAGTCAAATCGGTTTTCTGTTTATACTTCCCTGGTTGCTCGGGTTAATTATCTTTACAGTCTTTCCGATCATTGCCGCCTTATATATATCGATGACCGACTGGTCAATTATTGGGCAGGAGACTTTTATAGGTTTCCGAAACTTCGGGAATATTTTCTCCGACCCGGCCTTTTATAAAGCTTTACTTGTCACCATGAGATATGCGGTGTTGGCGATACCATTAACCATCATCATGGCCTTGCTGGTGGCGTTAAGTGTAAATAATCAATACAAAGGTATAGGTATTTTCCGGACAATCTTTTATATGCCGTCGATTGTTTCCGGAGTAGCTGTCGCCATTGTTTTTAAATGGATTCTGGATCCCAGCTATGGGGCGCTCAATTCCTTGTTGCGCATCTTTGGCATAACAGGCCCCAACTGGCTTTATGATTCCGCCTGGGTATTGCCTTCCTATCTGATTATGGCCGTATGGGGCGCCAGCGGCGGTCTTTACATCTATTTGGCCGCGTTAAAGGATATACCCAAGGAATTATACGAAGCCGCCACCATTGATGGAGCCGGATGGAGACAAAAAATCAGATATGTAACATTACCCATGCTTACTCCCATTCTGTTTTACAATTTGGTGATAGGGCTCATCGGCGCTTTCCGGAAGTTTACCGATGCCTATGTCCTGGGCGGAGCCGGCGAAGAAGGGGTTTTTTATATGGTCTACCTATATCGGCAGGCTTTCTCTTTTTACAAAATGGGGTATGCGACTGCTTTGGCGTGGATCCTGTTTGTCATTATTCTAGGATTAACCCTAATTATTAATTATACCAAGAAATACTGGGTCTATTCGGAGAGGAAGTGAATTGGCATTGAGAGGAATTAAGGGTGAAACCGTCCGAAAAGCGCTCTTGTATACCTTTTATCTCTTGGGAACGGTACTGATGCTCCTGCCGTTTTTCTGGATGATCAGTACGGCCTTCAAACCGGACAGCCAGATCTTCACTATGCCGGTAAAATGGCTGCCTTCCTCTTTATACTGGGATAATTTTAAAAGAGCATTTCAGGTGATTCCGATCGTAAAATACATGTTAAACACGGTATCTATTGCCGTACTGAAGATCGGCGGCGAAGTATTTGTATCGGCTTTGGTGGCATATGGCTTTGCTCGTTTTGACTTCAAAGGGAAAAATATTTTTTTCCTCATCCTGCTGGCAACCATGATGCTGCCATATGAGGTTACGATGATCCCGACGTTTATTATGTGGTCCCATTTGGGACTATCCGACAGTTATGTTCCCCTGGTTCTACCAGCCTATTTTGGCGCGGCTTCCTTCATCTTTTTTCTGAGGATGTATTTTTCCACTTTTCCGGCGTCAATCGAGGAGTCGATGGTTATGGATGGGGCAAGTTATTTTCTAATATTTTATAAGCTGATCCTTCCTTTAGGCAAACCGGCGCTGCTCACGATCGGTTTGTGGGCCTTTTTGGGAACATGGAATGATTTACTGGGGCAGCTCATCTATATTAATGATCCGGCAAAATATACCATCCAACTGGGACTGGCCTCCTTTAGTAATATGACGGGCGAGACGCTGTGGGGCCCATTGATGGCGGCATCGTTTATGGCTTTACTTCCTGTTATTTTTATTCTGTTGTTCGCGCAGAGGTATTTTGTTGAAGGAATAAAAATGGCGGGAATTAAAGGATAACTAAAAAATGGAGGATTAAAGATGTTTAAAAAAATTCTGTTAACGGTAGTGCTTCTAGGGGTGCTTATCTTAACGATCGGGTGTAGTCAGGCAAAGAAAGACGGGGTTTTCTTCTATAATAAAGATTACAATGCCATCGCCTCTTGGGAACCGATGGTTACGCCCGGCGGCGGCGAGGGAAGCGCGGACAAGGGTGATAATGTTGCGATCATCAAAGCTGCTCCCGATGGTTGGGGTGGTGTTCAGTCCGAAAAGGTGACCCTGGATTTAAGCAAACACCCTATACTATTGGTTCAGGTCAGAGAGAATCAGGATGGTTTCAAATGGGGCGCGAAGTTTGTCCCGTCCAACCTACAACTGGACGACCATGCTTGGGGCTTCTATCTAATCGAGGATAATAACTTTAAATGGAATAATTATGCCGGTGTAGACTTAAGAGCGAAACTAGGGCAGATCTTTATTGACTTGTACGGGGAAAAGGTCGAAGGAGTATTCTGGTTATATGCAGCCGGAAGTCCCGAAGCAACCGTAGAAATTACTTCCGTAAAAATGTTTAACCAGAAGAAGTAAATGTTATGAAAAGGATACTCATCATTGGCTTGCCGGTAATCATTATCTTGATAATGGCCGCTTCTTGGCGGAAGGATAGCGCAAATAGGTTTTATAAGAGGATCAATAGAGTCAGTAGTTACGCGCAGGCACTGCCCGGGGATTATAAATATGTGGAATATGCTTCGCTTGCCCGAGATTACGATGCTCTTGTCTTTGGTTCGGCGGCTCAAGGAAAGAGTTTTCCGCTCATCTGGGAAGATCATACCAATCAGACCTTCGGGATACCTGCTTATGTCGGAGACAGGCGCTTAGGTAAAGACGGGGAACAGGAAGCGGTCACCGCTGCCGCTGGTGTTTTAAGCGCCACGCTCTTGGGAATCGATAAATCGGGTCGGGGCGGAATCGATTACGTCGGTATGCTTAATGCTTATTTTAATGAAACAGAAGGTATTTTTCTGAATAATCCGGGTGGAAGCTCAGTTGATGCTTCCATGTGGTACCTTCTCTATCCGGCCCTCTTGTTCACGCATATTTCCATGCATTATCCGGAGCAAACCCGAATGTGCGCAAATGTCTTTAAAACCATTGAAAGCTGGTATCGGGCATATGAAGTAATGAACAATGACGGGCAACCTGATTTTAATTATACCGGTTTTAATTTTCTAACCAATAAACCGTATAAGAACGGGATATGGACCGAACCGGATTGCGCCGTGGGAATTGCGGTCTTGATGTATTACGGCTATGAACTAACCGGAGCGGAGAAATATCTTACCGCCACAGTAAAGCTTCTGGATTACATCGATGGATTTTTCGGCAGTCCGTTGTATGAGGTGTTAATGTATTTTGCTCCCGCCCTAATGGCCAGGGTGAATGCTTTCCAGGGAACCTCCTATGATCTTGATAAGGCTATAAGTAGGGTTTTTGACGGTAACTCCGTTCCGCGTGGGGGCTGGGGCTCGTTGGTGGGGAAGTGGGGGGATTATGAAATAAACGGACTCTTTGGGAGTATTACCGACGGAGGAGGCTATGCCTTTTCCATGAACACTTTTGCCGCGGCGGGAGCCTTCGCGCCAATTGTGCAGTATGATCCCAGGTATGCCAGGGATATTGGTAAGTGGTTGCTTTACGTCAGCAGCAATGCAAGGTATTTTTACTCCCGGGAAACCAAAATGGAAAACCAGTCATTGGCTAGATCAGCAGAAACAAACGGAGAATTGAAACAAATTATAAATGTTGTTCCCTATGAAGGGATCAGAAAACAAAGTGGTGGAAAAATGCCCTGGTTTGGAGGAGATCCTACCGTGTATGGATGGGCGGAAACGGATTTTTCTTTATACAGCGGTTCACATGCCGGAATATTCGGCGCTTTGTTTGAACCCACAAACCAGGAGGATATTTTAAAAATTGATCTCTTAGCGACACAGCTGACGAAGGGAAAGGCTTATCCTACTTATTTGCTTTATAACCCTTATACCACCGCGAAAAAAGTAATTTATCAGGTAAAGGGAGAGGGTTCCGTAGATTTGTACGACACGGTGACCAACAGAGTAGTGCAACGAGCGGTGCTGAACGAAACAACTCTGATTATCCCTCCGGACGGGGCGGTTGTTATTGTGGAAATTCCCGAAAAGGCAGAAGTTATCCGGCGTGGCTTAAACAATTACACCAACGGTATATACCTCTCTTCCAATCGGAGTACCGTTTCGTTTAAGAATCTGAATAATTTCGACACAGTTAGTGGCCAATTTACAATAGAGTTGGTTATAACCGGGAATTTCGAAGACGCGATCAAAGAAGCCGACTTATATATCGGTAATGAGCTCTTTCGTTTAACGGATAATATGGTTCGGCTTGATACCCGCAATTTCGAGCGGGGTGCAAAGAAAGTGACGGCTAAAGTAATTACCGCCCACGGCCTTTCTGATGAAAGCACGTTGCGATTATATTTTGAATAACAAAACGCGCAGGGGTGAAGTTCTAAGTTTGATAAAAAAGGGAGGTGATGGGAAAGGGAATATCTCTCAAGACTGGCTTTCTTAGTCAATAAAAAAAGGAGGAAAAGAATTATGAAAAAGACCCTTGTAGTATTTATGGCGATGGCCCTTATGATGTCAGTGGCGGTTATTAGCCAGACGGCAACGACGGCTATTGAATTCTGGACCGCTCCTAATCCTTTTCAGGAAGCGTTTTGGAGCGAAGTAGTAAAAGAATGGAACAATACCCACCACGATCAACAAATAAAATGGCAGGTAATCCCTGCCGGTAACTCTTCTGAAGAGGTTATTTTAACGGCGCTGGCTACCGGAACCGGTCCGGATCTTTCCACTAATATCTTCACCGGATTTGCCGCCCAATTAATCGAGAATGATTTTCTGGTTCCCTTTAATCGCTTTGATGGTTTTGACGAATTGCTTAAGGCTCGCTCCATGGAGAACATTGTAAAAAATGGATGGGGCTTTAATGGAAACTATTATGTGCTTCCTTTGTATACGAATCCCATGGCTTACTGGTGGAACAAAGATGTTCTTGACGAATTAGGGATTGATGTGCCGAAAACATATAGTGATGTTTTGAACCTAGGAGCTAAATATAACAATCCTACTAAACAGAAATATACCATTTTAACAAGACACGAGCCGAACTGGTGGGATCGTTGGTTTGACTTTTGTATGAGTTATCAGGCTAATTCCGGCGGGAAACCATATTGGGACGATAAAAAAGTACTATTTAATGATGCGCATGGTTTGAAATACATGGAATTTATTAATCAACTTTTCCGGAAAAAATACTCTCCCACAGAAAATTTCCAAGATGCGCTCCAAAAAGGGATCGTTTTGGGCAGTATTGAAGGCCCTTGGGGCATTAATTATACTAAAGAGACTTATCCGGAATTTAATTATGTAATTGCGCCTCCATTGGTTCCTGATGATTATCCGGCTGACCAACCGATTCATACCTTTGCCGACACTAAAGGAATGGTTATGCTAACCAAAAACAAACAAAAACAAGAAGTTGCCTGGAACTTCATTAAATGGTATTACAGTGATATTAAACATGATGTTAAATGGTTAGAAAAGACCAATATGTTACCTTCTAGAGAAGATGTTTTGGCAAGAAAAGAGTTTGCAGAGTATCTTAGCGCCAATCCTCAATTGGCAGAATATGCGAAGCTGCTACCTTATTCCGTTCCGCCTGCTTTAAATAGTAAAACAATTGAACTTCAAACCAAAATGAACGAGGTACTCTGGGAACCGGTTATTTACGGTAAAAAGGCGCCTGTAAAAGCTTTAAACGATGCTGAAAAAGAATTAAATAAAATTATTAAACAATAATTTTAATCTTAGTAGGGGGAGATTGTTCTCCCCCTATTTCTAAATGGTCGGCATAGCTGCCCTGTGACAACGGGATTACCCGGTTGAGATGCTGGGCAGAGCGAATTGTTTTATTGGGGGTAATAAGGATGAGGAAAAATCTTGTCAGCCGGAACAATCTTATCAGTTACAAAAATTTCGGCCGTAAAAATCTAATTGGTTATATATTTAGTTCTCCCTTTATCATCTTTACGTTAGCAATGTGGTTATACCCATTTTTATGGGGGATTGTTATTTCTTTTAAAAAGTGGAACTTAATATCGCCTAAGCAGTCTTGGGTAGGGTTGGAAAACTATCTAGGAGTAATAAAGGACCCGATGCTCTGGGTGATGGTTAGAAATTCTATTTATTTTATGGTTGTTTTTATTACGATTACAACTATAACTTCCCTGGGACTTGCCTTATTAATTAAACAAATCCCTAAAAAATACGCCGGTTTATATATTGCCGGTTTTCTACTTTCTTATGTTTCTTCGGGGGTCGCCTATTCAATGGTCTTTAATCTTCTTTTTGCCGGTGATGGTCTAGTGAACAACTTATTAAGGATCTTCGGAATCAAGGTTGGTTGGTTTACTAATCCTAAAATAGCGATGGCTTCAATCGCTATGATTGTCTGCTGGAAGTTTACAGGTTATTATGGACTTTTTTTTCTGGCCGGTCTAAATAATATTAACCCGACTCTTTATGAGGCTGCCGTTATTGATGGGGCAAACTCTTGGCAAAGATTTATAAAAATTACTGTTCCCCTGTTAAATGCTACCTTTATTATGATTATTGTCTTTGCGACGATTATTTCCTTTAACCTCTTTACTGAACCGTATATGATTACCGGCGGCGGTCCCATGAATGCGACCAGAACGATGATGTTAGAGATTTATCATCGAGTCTTTGGATTACTTCAGGCCGGATATGGCTCTACTTTGGCGATTGTTTCAGCTGTTATTACCTTTATTTTTGTCTGGGCTTTCCGGAAGCTGATCGAAAGGGATGATATTTATGAATAAATACATAAAATGTAAAATGCCTCTAATTTATTTAGTGTTGACGATTGGTCTTTTTTTGGCAATTTTTCCTTATCTGTGGATGGTTCTTTCTTCTTTTAAGGTTAGTGGAGAAATTTATACCCGCTTCTGGCCCACCAAGTTGACCTTAGGCAACTATGCTTTTATCCTAAAAGGAGGTACTGGTCAGGAACGTAATTTTACAGGTAGCATTGCTAATAGTTTAATTATTTCAATCATCCCGACGATTAGTGTCATATTTTTTGGAATGATTACAGCTTATTCCCTTAGAAGGATGAAAATTTGTGGTTATCGATTTTTTGAAAATCTTGTTGTTTACCAGATGCTCTTTCCCGGGGTCCTATTTCTAATTCCTCTTTTTTTAATAATGAGAGATTGGGGTCAGATTAATAAACATTCAGGTATGATCCTGAGATATCTGATTGATCCTTGGGCGATCTTTATTTATATCCAATTTTTTAAAACGATCCCTGAGGCCTTACTGGAAGCAGCCAGGATTGATGGAGCTTCCGAGTTTAAGATTATTACCCGAATTATGCTGCCTTTATCAAAAACTACTACCGCAATTGTTACTCTTTTTACCTTTATGGCGCGCTGGAGTGAATTCCTCTGGCCTTTAATCGTCAATAAGGATTATGATAAGATGCCCCTTAGTGTTCTGCTAGCTCTCTTTACCAAAGGGGAATATCAGACCTATCCAGGGGTGCAGATGGCCGGGGCTACTCTTTTGACCCTACCAATAGTGATTCTCTTTTTAGTCTTTAGAAGGCATTTTGAAGAAGGAATAAGCTTTACCGGTTTAAAAGGTTAAGGAGGAGAGATAGATGGTACGCCAGTGTTTAAACGGAAAGTGGGAATTAGATTATAAGCAACAGGGTCAGGGAAGCCTGGTCAATATTTCACCTAAATTACTGGCTGAGGTGCCGGGAGAAGTCCACCTTGATCTGGAAAGAGAAGGGGTAATCAAGGACCCTTTTAAAAACTTTGAGGCTCAGGAGTGTTCCTGGATGGAGGAGCAGGAATGGTGGTATCGGAAAACATTTATTCCGCATAAAGACTTAGATGGAAAACAAGTCGAAATTGTATTTGAAGGTCTAGATACCTTTGCCACTATTTTTCTTAATGGTCACAAGCTTGGTAGCCATGCGAATATGTATACGCCTTGTATAGTTGATGGCACTAAGCATCTGGTTTTTAACCAAGAGAATGAATTGGTTGTGTATTTTGCTTCTCCGCTTACCGCGGTGGCGGGTTATCATGTGGAGCACCTGGAATGCGCTAATAATACTCATGAACGCATCTATGCTCGCAAAATGGATATGGGTTATGGCTGGGATTTTGGGGTCAGACTTGTTACGGTTGGGATTTGGAAGGACGTCTATCTGAAAGGGATTGATACTGTTGAAAGCAAAGACGCTTTTATCTATAGTGAGTTGAAAAATGGTTATGCTAACTTACATCTTGAATATAGGCTTATTAATTATGTCGCTCATGAGGTCAAGACCAAGATTACTTTAGAATTATCAGGGATCGGTTTTGACCATGAATTAAGGACTGAATATGAATACTTACTATTACCTCGGGAAGAGAGAAAGATTAAAGAAGTGCTCAGAGTTGATCAGCCTAAGCTCTGGTGGCCTCATACTATAGGCGAGCCGCATTTATATTACCTAAAAATGGAGGTTAAAAATGAGGCGGAGAGACTGCTTAGCGGCTTTCAACAAAGAATCGGTTTTAGAGAAGTTCGGCTCCTGACGCAAGAAAAAGGGGACAACCGGTTTATCTTTGAAATCAATGGGCAAAAGGTGTTTGTGAAAGGAGCCAACTGGATTGTGCCTGATGCAATCCCTGCCCGAGTTTCTAAAGAGAAGTATTGGGAGTTAATTGAGCGAGCAGTGGAAGCAAATATGAATATGTTTCGAATTTGGGCTGGAGGTATCATCGAGAGCAGGCATTTTTACGAGTTTTGTTCAGAAAAAGGGATTATGGTTTGGCAGGACTTTCCTTATACCTGCAGTGATTATCCAGAAAGTGAAGAGTTTCTGGAGGTCGCCAGGGAAGAAGCGGAAGCCATCGTTAAAAGTTTGAGGAATTATCCTTCTCTGGTTTTCTGGAATGGAAACAATGAAAACTTATGGCAGTATAAGTATGGTCAGGTTATCTATAAAGAAGTGCTCCCCGAGGTCTGCCGGCGGTTGGATGGTACTAGGCCATACTGGCCAGGAAGCCCTTTTGGAGGGTATTATCCTAATTCGAGGGAAGCCGGTAACCACCATAACTGGGAGGTCTGGCACGAACAAAAACCTTATCAGGCTTATGCTGAAGATGATTCTCGTTTTATCAGCGAATATGGGCTACAAGGTTCCTGTCATCTGGCCACCTTAAGACGGGGGATCGGAGATGAATACTTAAAAGACACCGCACTGTGGCAGAACTATAATCAGTGCAAGGGCAAGATGGATTTTTCCGAAGCCTCTGTAGCTATTCATAATTACCAAAATGTAATCGAGTTTCATAATGCGGTCTTTAAAAAATTAAACTGTTATACTGTCGACTGGGGAGAGGTGAAAAATGTAAAGGATTTTGTTTTTTATACCCAACTAGCTCAGGCGACAGGGATCAAATTTGGGATAGAACATTTTCGCCGCCGTAAATATAAATGTGGGGGCTCACTCTTCTGGCAATATAATGATATCTGGCCCAGTGTTTCCTGGAGTTGTATTGATTATGAATTGAGGCCCAAACTCCTTTATTACTATGCCAAAAAGGCTTATGCCCCTGTAGCTGTTTCCTTTAATAAAAGTGGGCATAAAGTAGAAGTTTGGGGAGTGAATGATGATCTTCAATTATTCCAAGGGGAGCTTCAGATTCTGCTTTTAAGTTTCAATGGTAATATACTGGAGCAAAAGAAGATTAAAATCGAGTTGGCAGCTGATAGTGCCGAAAAGTTAACTCAAATAACAACAGAGGAATTTAGTGGAGAAAAAACTTTTCTTTATGCTGCTTTATACCGGGCTCAGGAAATGGTTAGCAATAACTGTTACTATTTTTTGCCATACAGCAAACTACATCTTGCAGAAACAAAGCTTGACTGGAGAGTGCAAAAGGTAGAGCGGGAGAAGAATATTACCAAAATCGACCTAGTAATCAAGAGTGCTCACTTAGCGCGGGGAGTTTTTCTCGATAGTGAGAGTGGAATCTTGGTTGCCGATGATAATGGTTTCGATTTACTAGCAAATCAGGAACGGAGAGTTAACCTAAAAATCCAAGATTTTGAGGGCGGGCTTACGATTAAAGCTCTTAATAGTCCTGAACAAGAAATCATTATTAAAAGTTGCTAAACAAATTAAATATTGAATTATGCCATCCTCCGGAAGTGAGGGAATAGCCTAATTATTAATTAGCAATTGCTATGTCTTAGAAACTCCAGTCGACTCCTACTATCTAACAGCTTAAGATCTGGGATTACATAGCGGTTACCATTGGCATCAGTGATCAGCCGCCCTCGTTCTTTTATGGGAATGATCTGCGGTTGGTCCTTGTTTGATAAGGAAAACTCCTTATAACCTTTATCTGTATTTACTTTCCAGGATAGAACCCCCCACTCTTCCTTAATCGATTGAATACTTAAAATTTGATGAATGAAATAGCGTTTATCAAGCTCATTTTCGATTAACGCCTGCGTGACGGCGGGAAGAGGTTTTAAGTCAATGAGGACTCCCAATTCTTCTTGCTCGGTTTGGGTATGGCCGACACGAAAGGAAAGATATTTGTTGGGCGCCGAAATGGGTCTGGTCCGGAAGATCTTGACATGTTGATAGGTCTTTTCCCCATCGGGAGAGACACAAAGTTCACCTGCAGTTCCTAGCCAGACCTTAAGTTTCTGCGGTTGTAGATAACTAACTTTAGATCCGTGACCCATAATGATTCCTCCTTTAATGGCACGATACTCTGCCTAGTTTGCTCTCCTCGTTGAACTGGTGGTAACTTGCTGATTTCTTAGATATGGTAACTGCGTTTCTAGTAAACGCCTATATAAACCATTTAACGATAATAGCTCTTGATGGGAGCCGGTTTCGCGAATTGTGCCATCATTGACGACAATAATGCGATCGGCATGACTGAGAGTTGATAACCGGTGAGTGATGATGATAGTAGTTCTCCCTTTGGTTAGCACTTCTAATGCTTCCAGAATAGCTTTTTCACTTTCAGGATCAACTGAAGAGGTTGCTTCCTCCAAGATTAGAATTTTAGGGTTACCTAGGAACGCTCGGGCAATAGCAATCCGTTGCTGTTCTCCTCGGGAGAGACCGCTTCCACGCTCACCTAATATCGTGTCGTAGCCATCGGGGAGATTAATGATAAAGTCATGGGCATGGGCGGCTTTTGCAGCGGCCATGATCTCTTCAAAACTAATGTCAGGACGTCCAAAGGCGATATTTTCGGTAATACTTCCGCGAAAAAGGTATGGTTCTTGTAATACCAAGCCAATCTGCTGACGTAGACAAGCGGGATTAATTTCACGGAGATCAACGTGATCAATCATGATCCTTCCCCGATCGGGGTCATAGAATCTGCATAACAAGCTGATCATGGTAGATTTTCCGCAACCGCTGGGACCGACGATCCCCACGAGTTCTCCAGGTTCAATAGTCAAATTGAGATCTTTTATTACCGGAAAGTTTGGATCATAACCAAAAGTAAGCTCTTCAAAGCTGATAGCACCAGTAAATTCAAAATCTACAGCTTGGGGAGATTTTTTGATCTTAGGTTCGGAATCGAGGATTTGAAATATACGCTGAACCGTAGAGGTGAAGGAAATAAACCACTGGTTTATGTTGGTAAGCTGGCTTAAAGCGCCGTAAAACATCTTTAAATAGCTAAAGAAGGCAATTAAAGTTCCGAGGGTAAGTTCGCTACGGAGTACGTTTTGACCACCACAATATAAAACAATTAGCGACCCTAACCCGAATAGACAAGAGATTATGGGGTGAAAAGCACCGGAGACGCGCCCCATCTTGATCTTAGACTGTCTAGGATGGTCATTATAATATTTAAAGTTTTCTGTTTCTCTGCATTCTTGCCCAAAAGTCTTGCTGATTCTCAGTCTGGATAGTAAGGTAGAAAGGACCTCATTAAGCTTAGCTTTTTTATGCCAAGAACTCTTATAACTTGGAGGCTCATAATTCCAATATACCAAGGTTAAACCGATGACAAACAGGGCAGGTAATAAAGCATAAACTGCCAAATGTAACTCTAGGGCAGACAGGAGAATCCCAGCCCCGATTAACAGCAAAATATTGATAACATTGTGCGTTGCTTGTAACATCAACCCTCGCAAGTCCTCAACATCCTGAGTAATTTTGACCATCAACTGCTCTACTTGGTGGTGCTCATAAAAGGAAAAGGAGAGTTCTTGTAATTTTTTAAAAAGGCGGTTTCTTAAATTAAAGGCAATTTGAGAAGCTACTTTAGTTATTAATCCATTATGGATTAGCCTAATTATCTTTCGCAGCAGTTGAAGTAGACCTAAAGCTAGTACCAGAAGCAAAAGATATTGGATGTTGCTGTTCTGTTTGAACCACAAGGCGAAAGCTAAAAACCAAGCGGGTAAAGCTACCGTTTCAATAAAGTTGTCAACCAGGACTTTAAAAAACTGCGGAGACGCCAAATCTAAAGCAGCACCAGTGAGAAGTAGAAAAACAAGTAATACTCCCGTACCGTGATATGGTTTTAGCAGTTGAAAAATGCGGGGTAATAATCGATTTTTCCTTGTAGACTTGGGAGAAGCCCAACTAAGCCGTTGTTTCAAATGACGTTTTTGCTTATGTTCCTTTTCTCCTTGCTGCTCAGTAGTAAGGATCAGATCGCGGCCTTTAAGGACAGCTGTTATTTCAGTGGAAAAACCCTCAAATTTTCCAATTAAGGCGGTTGAAAAACGGATAACCTCATAGAACTGCCCCTTTTTCTCCACTTCAAGAGAAGCATTTCCTACACGTCGGTCAACCCGGACAGAAGTTAACTCATTGAGGTTAAACTCCTTAACGATCCAAACCAAGGCGCCTTTTAACCCGATATTCATTAAGCGGGTTGAAGATAGAACTAACCATTGTGTAGAATAATTTCCTTCCAAGTCTAAATCGGAGTCGGTGGTAAGAAGAAGCTCTTCTTCTTGTACTCCTATTTCTTCAAAAAACCTTTTGATCTCTTGAGGAAGTTCCTTACGTAGAATCACCCGCCTAACCCTCCTTTCTTAATAATAACAACAAAAAAGACGGCATAAATTAAGTTGCCGCCTTTCTACGCTTACGAAGTTAGCTTTTGGGTTCGGACTGAAAGGTAGCCCTACCAGCCAGATAAGATAGCTAGATTCACCCAGAGTGGTTCCCCCGCTCTCGATAAGAGATTAAGCGCATGGGATTTTAATATATTTTTAACTAATTATATCCTCTAATAGATAAGATGTCAATAAAAACAACTTCTTAAATGTATTTCTAAAATTCGTACAGCAAAAATAAGAAAAATTCACTTTAATAATTTATTAAAGATATTTATACTTATTTATGAGCATATGAGGAGGTGAGTATCTAAAGACATCTTAAGGAGGTGACATTTGACTAGATGCATAATGTAATAAGGAATTTTAAAAAAAATAAAGAGTTACTTTTTATGGTCTTACCCGTTACTGTCTGGCTGATTCTCTTTAGCTATCTGCCAATGTTTGGCATAGTGATTGCTTTTAAGGACTATAAAATCCATAAAAACGGTTTTCTATATAGTCTGATCTATAGCAAATGGGTAGGCCTAAAAAATTTTGAGTATCTCTTTAAGACAGATGCTTGGTTAATTACGCGTAACACTATTCTGTATAATATTGTATTTATCGTAACCGGGTTAATTTTTTCGGTGACCTTTGCAATTTTATTATGTGAGGTAGCCAACAGAAGGCTTGCCAAGTTTTACCAGACAACAATGTTTTTGCCGCATTTTCTCTCCTGGGTAGTTGTAGGTTACTTTTTTTACGGTTTCTTAAGCATTGATAAAGGTTTTTTCAATCAAATTTTAAAGATAATGGGAAAAGAGCCCGTTCTCTGGTATTCTGATCCCTCGCCATGGCCTTTCATCTTAATATTTATGAATCTATGGAAGGGAACCGGTTATGGTTCAGTGGTTTATATGGCAGCCATAATGGGTATTGATAAAACCTATTATGAAGCGGCGATGTTGGACGGTGCGTCGAAGTGGCAGCAAATTAAGCATATTACACTTCCGATGCTTAAACCGGTTATGATTATCCTCACTGTACTGGCGCTGGGAAGGATTTTCAACTCTGATTTCGGTCTCTTTTATCAAGTTCCAAGAGACTCTGGAGCGTTGTATGATGTGACCAATGTTATTGATACATTTGTCTTCAGAGGCCTACGGACATTCAGCAATATCGGGATGACCGCTGCTGCCGGTTTTTACCAGTCGATAATGGGTTTTCTTCTGGTGTTAATTTCCAATTACATTATAAACAAGATTGACAGTGAGAATGCTTTATTTTAAGCGGAGAGGGAGTAACAGATGACTCGTAGTGAAATTAACCGTTTCCATAATGATGATTTGCGCAAGCGGCGAGTAGGGGGAAATCGCTTTAATTCTCTGCCACTGGGTGGCGAAATATGCGCTCACTTGATGGTGGGGCTTTTCTCCTTTTTATGTGTGTTCCCCTTTGCCTTTGTGATTATTATTTCATTTACAGATGAGAAGATGCTGGTGGAGAACGGGTATCGATTATTCCCGGAGAAATGGAGTCTGGCGGCATATAAATACATTGTTTCTTCTGGTGAGCAATTGCTGCAGTCCTATTTTATCACCATATTCATTACCATAGTCGGTACGCTAATGGGAGTTTTGATGATGGGCATGTTCTCCTATGCGATTTCTAGGTCAACCTTTAGATACAAGAATTTTTTCACTTTCATGGCTGTATTCACCATGCTTTTTAATGGAGGACTTGTTCCATACTATATGGTATGTACTCAATTACTTCACCTTCGGGATACAATATGGGCTTTAATCTTGCCATTGTGCGTTAATGCTTTTTATATCGTGGTTTTACGGACATTTTTTAAAACAATGGTGCCAGAGTCGGTAATCGAATCCGCCAAAATTGATGGAGCCAATGAGCTTCGGATCTTCTTTCAAATAGCAGCACCGATTGCTAAGCCTGGCATTGTCACCATAGCGTTGTTTTTGACCCTTGGCTACTGGAATGACTGGTTTCAAGCCTTACTTTTCATAGAGAACAATAAGCTTTATCCGGTGCAATATATGCTAAAAAAACTGGAGAGCAGTATTGAATTTATCTATATGTACTCCGGTTATATTGATCCTGTGAAAAGGGTAGAGATTATTGCTTCTCTTCCGACGGAAGCCGTTAGAATGGCTATGGTCGTTCTTGCTACTGGGCCGATCATTTTTGCCTATCCGTTTTTCCAAAAATATTATGTAAGAGGATTAACAGTAGGAGCGGTCAAGGAATAACGGTTTTTGCTGTCATTTATCTTTGCAAACTGATCGTGGTAGTTGTTTATGCTGGTTTGAGTCGCTTACGCC
>DHOO01000043.1:0-44772 GCA_002409975.1 Firmicutes bacterium UBA5388 | reverse complement strand
AGGCGGGTAAGTCGACCAACTGTCCTGTAGGATTTAATCAAGACCAGATGAATCAACTAGAGCTATTTTCTGGGTAGTCGCAACGTCCAAGAACGAGGATATTCATGAAACTCATGCTGGTGGGGTTGGAAAACAATAAATATTAGGAGAGGAGGTGGCTACACCGGTTGGAAACCATATAGTGAAGTGGCAAATGAGAGTTTTCGATCTTTATTCCACTTCGTGCATTCCAATGGAAAAATGATCTTACATTTAATAAAGGAGGAGTTAATAATGAAAAGCAAAGTGATTCTATCCATAGTCATGGTAGGTTTGCTCGCTCTTAGTATTGGGTTGGCAGGATTTGGTGAGGCTAGAGCAGCGGCAAAGTTGGAGCCATATGAAATCATAATGTATGTAATCGGCACACCCCAGAAGGATTTGGACTTAGTGTCAGCCGAATTGAGCAAATATTTGAAAGAAAAGATTAATACCACGATAAAACTCAGGCAATTTGATTGGGGTGATGAATACAATCAGAAAATGCAGAATATTATCGATTCAGGGCAGCCGTTTGATATCTGCTTTGTTGCTTCTTGGGCCGCAAACTTTCTGCGCAATGCCCATAACGGAGCGTTTTTGCCGTTAGAAAATCTGATTGAAAAGTACGGGCAGGAGATGAAGGCGGTCATTCACCCCTTATTCCTAGAAGGGATTAGGATGAAAGGGCATATTTATGCCATTCCTAACAATAAAGAGTTGGGGAAACAGTCTGTATGGAGGTTTAATAAAAAATACGTGGATAAATACAACATCGATATAACGAAGATCAAAACCCTTGAGGATTTGGAACCTTATCTAAAACTTATTAAGAAAAATGAGTCAGGTGTTATACCCATTTCGGCAGATAGAACCTTCAACCCGTATCTGCCTTTTGATATTATTGGGGAAAGTAGAACTCCTTACGGTGTTTATCTCGACACTAAAGATTATAAGGTGATAAACAAATTTGAAGCACCTGAAACAAAAGAGACCCTGAAGAAAATGCGCCAGTTTTATAAGGCTGGGTATATAAGGGCTGATGTGGCGACAACAATTAAAGGCGATGATGAGAAGACCGGTAAGTGGTTTGTGGGGAAATGCGATACTCAGCCTCTGGCCGATATAATGTGGTCTCAAACCTTGGGGTATCCGGTGGTTTCCACGCCGATTCATGAACCGATTGTCTATAATGAATCAATTACCGGTTCAATGTTTGCGGTTTCTGTGACTTCCCAAAATCCGGAAAGAGCTGTGATGTTTCTTAATCTGTTGAATACAGACCCAAAGGTCAGAAATATGATCGACCATGGAATTGAAGGGAGACATTATAAACTGGTGGGGGACGGCGTGATTGAACTTTTACCTGAACATCGGGATTATGATATGCCTTCATTTGCCTTAGGGAACCTATTTTTGATCTACCGTTACCAGCAAGATCCTCCTGATAAGTGGGAACAATTCAAGAAATTTAATGCGCAAAGCAAAAAAGCCCCCACTCTGGGTTTTGTGTTTGATCCTTCACCAGTGCAGACTGAGTACGCGGCAGTCTGCAATGTTGCTGATGAGTTTAATGCTATGTTATACACTGGTGCGGTTGATCCAAACGTTTATTTGCAAAAAGCTAGCAAGAAACTGAAGGCTGCTGGTGGGGATAAAGTTATGGCCGAGATGCAAAGGCAGATTGATAAATGGCGAGCGGAAAATAGCAAATAGTCGCCTTAACTTAAGAGAATAATATGGCGAACAATTATCAGGTAGAGCTTATGCTTTACCTGATAATTGCGTTAAGTGGGTGAAGTGATGGATTCTAGGCTTGAAAGAGTTCCTTCCGCTGCATTTTATGTCAAGTCTCTGACCCTGCGTTTACCCTATAGGGCTTGCAGATATGATCCTGTGGTAAAGGTTGCAGTATCCAAATCCCTGCCCTTGAGGCATATCAAAACAATCGAAGTACAGCCTTTCAGCTTCAAGCTCCTCCAGTCTTTCAACTTCCCCATTAAGATATTCTGTGATCCTTGTTATTGCCGTATTTACCCTTGCCAGCAGTCCTCCATATCTTATATCAATAATTTCCCATCCGAAGGGTTTTTGTGTTTTAAACCACTGCTCCTTATGAGCAAGTCTCAGTTCTTCGACCCTTTCAAAGAGATCAACAAGTTTTTCCTGCGAAATAAGCCTTAAGGCATCGGTGTCTTTCCTGTCATAGCAATTCTTGATCTCAACACCTATTGTACTTTTAATACTTAAAACCGAACACAATTTGCATGGCATCTCATAGACAATTTTCCATTCTGCATTTTCATCTATATGCTTTTGCATTTTTTTCTGCAAATCTGAATAATATTGCCCAAGTTGAAGGTATTCTACATGCCTGTCAAACATGCCTATAAGTATATCCTGCCACAAAAGATATTTTGACGGATTGGCAACATCAGATTTCTGTCCAGGCAAGGTGTCAGCCTTTGACAATTCCATAAAAGCATCATACTTACCTTTGGTGCAGAATTCAAACCGCTCTTTTAGATTTTCCCGGCGGATCTCTTTTGCATAACCATGTTCCGCATATAACTGCATCCCAAGAAGAGCATTAAATATATTTGTTTCAGCGCCATTGTCACCCCATATTGTTGCAAACACCATTTTAATACCTTCCTTTTTACATGAGGCTAAAGCGGCATTAGTAGCAGCGAAAGTTTTACCATAATTAACACAAATACCATTCCATGTCCATATACCTCCCGCAAAGATGACTTCTTTTCCAAAATCCTTATGCTTTCTTAAAAACACAGAATAACTATCTTCTTCATTATGATAATAATCCCAATATACAAGACCCATATTATCAGGTATTTCCTTAATTACATCCTGGGGAATCACAGCATTGACATCATAATAATCGCCTGTCTTTGATCCCAGTCTAAAATACATATCACTCCAGATCATCGGTTTTAGTCCATATTTATCAGTTATTTCTTTTACCTTGTTGAGATGGCTGCTCATTATATCAAATCTTCTTTTGTAGCCGTGTTTATCCAGGTATCTGCCCAAACCAAGATTGTGAGCCTCATCCATTCCTAAGTGGATTCGTTTACTTCTAAACGGAGCCGAAGCCGCTTTTATCATTTCTTCTATGAAGTGGTAGGTTTCATCGCATTCTGCCAGAAGAATATCAGAAGTATCCTTCATGTTGTTTGCGTAATTCCACTTCAACACCTGTTCAAGATGAGCAAGTGTTTGGATACACGGTATAATTTCTATCCCAAACATATTTGCATAATCATCGCATTCTTTCAGTTCATCATAGCTGTATCTTCCTCGCATATAGCCAAAATAAGGCCTTCCTGGAACTTCGTAAGTATCTTCCATATATAGCATCATCATATTAAGCCCCATAACAGCCATTATTTCCAATAATTTCTTTATACTTTCTACTGTTAAAACAGCATTTCTTGAAACATCAGCCATTATTCCATTCATCTCAAATTGTGGTTCTTCTGTAATGTGGAAATCTTTGCCCTTTTGAAGGTTTTCCACAAGTAATCCTAACGCCCTAAAGAAGTGGTTCTTTGTCTTGGATTTTATAAATCCGTTTCCATGTTTAAAACCAACTTCAATATTCCCAGACCCAAGTTCGACTTTCACGGGTATTCCATCCTGGCAAACCTCAAAACCCAGTGTATCTCCCAATACTTTAATTCCATTCAGAACTGAATTGATTTCGCCCTCGAATTTAATTTCCATTATAATACCTCCATAAATTATTATTTCCTCGTTTGAAAAAACAAGACCGATTTTTTATCGCTTATGTGAATGTTAATCTCAAACTGCTCTATTATGTTGACAAAAAGTGTTCCACTAACGCTAATCTGAACCTATTGCACTTACGCTAACAGTGGTTGGATTTTACCTCCTTTCGAGTTTTGAAAATCCAAATTACCCTGTTGTAATCTGTTTTGCAGTCGATATAATGGAGCATTTATATCTGGGATGTAAGTATTATACGTGTTAGTCGATCAATGAGTGCTGCCGTCAGCATTGTGTATGAAGTTGTTTTTCTCTACAATAAAAAAGATATTATCATTGGTCGAAGGTTTAAAACACAGGAAGAAGCTAAGCTCGTTATTGTAGAATATGTTGAAACTTTAATAACTGTAAGAGGTTACATTCTAGCATGGGGAATATGTCTCTAGTGGAATATGAACACCAATTTTGTACTAAAAATGTTGCATAAAAAATTATGGAAGTATTAGTACCCTATTATCCAGTGGAAAAATGAAATATTTAATTAATTTATAGTTTTTTTACAGAGTTTCTCTCAACTAATTGTGTACTTAAAATTATGTTTGTATAAGGTACTTGAGAATTTTCTGCCCTATAAATCAGCTGCTCTAATGCTTTTTCGCCCATAGCCTGCTTTGGTACATCGATAGTGGTCAATCCAGGGTTTAAAAGTTCTGATATATTATCGAAACCAATAACGCTTACGTCATCAGGCACCTTTATTCCCATTTCATAGAGTGCGTTTATGAATGTTATAGCCGTAGTATCATTAACACAAACCCACGCTGTAGGGAAATTTTTTAGCTTTTTGGTAGAATTGATTTTATTCTTATAATATTCCGTTTCGATGTAAACTGCATCAAGCCAGAGGAAGTCATTGCTTACGGTCAGGTTAAATTCCTTCATATACTTTAGGTAAGCTTCATATCGTTCAATAAAACTGTAAGCAGATATGGAATTGTTTATAAAGCCGATATTTTTATGATTGTTCTGGCGCAAGTATTTAATAGCTTTATAAATACCTGTTTTGCTGGAAGAATTAATATAATCACACTCTATGTTTTCACTGAAATGGTCGACGACTACAACAGGAATATTTGTTTCCTTTATTCTTTTTAAGAGTACATCGCTGATCGTACCTACAATTATATACCCATCACTGGGATGGCTTGTTATGGAAGAAAAAGTTTCAGATTTATCCTCTTTGGTTTCATCAATATTTTCTATACTTAACTTGATATTTTTCTTATTGGCGTAATGGCCTATCCCATAAAATACCTGAGGCCAGAAGGTTACGTCTGCAAAAAAGGATTGTCTACAAATAATTGTAATCTTGTTAATTGTTTTTTTGTTTTGCAAGACTTTTTTATAGCCCATATCGGTAGCCAGTTTAACAATTTTTTCTCTTAATTCTTCACTAACACCAGGAGCACCTCTTAAGGCTTTAGAAACGGTGTTCTTAGAGACATCCAGAACTGCAGATATATCTTCCAGAGTTACTTTTGACATTTTAATCACCACACAAATTATTTTTACAGTTTCCTCCAAATTGGCCAAACATCAAGAAGGTGAGCATTGCACTGCTTCCTCTAATGTTCTTTACAAGTCATCGATAACAAATTATGGTTGTTGTTATATAAAGTTACCAAAGGGCGGGTATACCAAAATGTATTAGCTATAAACATAGTTTAAACGATAGTAAGGTTAAAATCAATACAAAACATTTAAGGTTATAGTTATAAAAACCAACTATATAGTATCCAGATAACATCAATTTTAGAAGCTGTTACACAAAAATAAGGTTACAAACCAAGTTATATAATTGCCTCATAAACAGATGAGAGTCTCTTAAACGCTGCATACTAAGCTCGTAGCAGGATCTTGTAACACCAATTACTTGGGCTTTGTTTTGATTCCAAACTTTTTTATAGAGTTACAATTGGCGATAATGTATGTGATTTATAAGAAAAAGCATACATAAATAATTGACTTTTGAAATATAATGAATTATAATTAATATAAATATTAAGTTAAAAAAGAGTTAAAAAGGGTTACAAAAGTGATAAATATAACCTATACCTAACACTTCCGCAACGTGATAAGTACAAAGGGCAGGAAGATGATTAATAAAATTACGAGGTGGTGAGGGAGAATGTTCTAACTAGTGATGATAGTTAGAAGGCGGTATTATTTAGTGACACTTGGTTAGGTGTCAAAATTTGGATGAAATTAAGAGTTATTAAGGAGGAAGTATGTATGAAAAGCAAAAAGATTGTAAGTCTAGTTCTCGTGGCAGCATTGGTTGGGTCGGCGCTGGTTGGTTTTGCAGCGCCAAGACAAAAGGGGATGAAAATTTCCATCACTCTTATGGCCGGCCCCAAGAGGCCAAATAGCTGGTTTCAAGCAGAATTGGGGAAAAAGTTGAATGCAAAGTTTGATTTTATTATGCTACCGGGCTGGGAAGAAAAAAATATGAAAACAAACCTGCTTATGCAGGACAAGGACAAAAGACCGGATGTATTATGGTTTAACGGTATGGCAAAGGAATATAGGCAGTGGGTGGAGGCTGGGCTGCTGGTTGATGTAGTGCCTTTACTAAAGAAGACAAAGAACAAGAATATGCTGAAGAAATTTACTCCGGAGATTCTGTTTGCCTCCTATGAAAATGGCAAGATATACAAGATTCCTACAGACATAGGCGGAAAGGGATGTTGTATGAGCACCTTTGTTCGAAAGGACTGGCTCGATAAATTGGGCTTAAAACCACCAACAACCCTGGAAGAATTCATTGATGTAGCCAGAGCATTTACTAAAAATGATCCCGATGGAAATGGTAAAGATGATACATATGGATTTGGCGGGCAAAATTCCGGGTCAGTAGACTGGAGGTTTTTTTCGCCTGTATTCTATGCTTTTGGATATGATCCTGATCAATTTGGGATGTACAATGGCACGGTTAAGATTGGGGCAACAGTTCCCGAGACCAGGAAAGCTTTGGAAGTGCTTAGAGATATGTACAAGGAAGGCTTGATAGAACCTACTGTATTTACTGGTAATGATATAGGGCAGATGGTAGCGAAAGGCAGGATTGGTATGTTCTACAGCTGGCAAAGTTTTTATGAGCCCGATGACACTTCGTATAAAGCGCTTAAGGCCAATGTTCCAGACGCAGAACTGCTACCGCTAGATCCGATTAAAGGGCCTCAAGGATTAAGCGGTGATTATCCGGAACCACTCGGATCATGGTGTTATATAGTTGTGACCAATCATAATAAAAATCTTCAGGGTGTTGTCAATGTACTCGATGAAATGATGACTCCTGAAATCAAAATGCTCAATGAGTACGGAGAACGCGGGAAGCATTATGTAATGGAAAACGGTAAACCGAAGAGAACAATAGCTGAAGAAGAGAAAAATAGCCTCGGATTAGGATCTCTGGGCTGGATATGTTTTGGCGACTTGCCGGTAACAAGAGATGCTAAGTTGGTAAAACTTGAAGAGGATCGAGCAAGGACTGCCAACCAGATGAGGATGGAGGAAAGAATAATTCACTTCAATCTAAGTGTAAGGGAGAACTGCCCTACCTGGCTAAAATATGTAACAGAAATCAGTGATCTGAAAAACGAAGTGTTTGTAGGTATAATAACCGGACAGAAACAAATTTCTGAATATGATAGGTTTATTGAAGCTTACTACAATAAATTTGAGGGAAAACAGATAGAAAAAGAAGTAACTGAACTTTATAAGAAGGAGAAGGCTTTATTCGAAGAATTTAAAAGGTTTTATGACAAGGAATTAAAAGTAAAATAACATGATTTTTACCTTAGCCAAGAGAATAATTTAAGCATATTAAGGAATTGCAATAATTGGTTGATTTACGATTTAACCACAAAATATTGATCGCCTAAAGAATTCTACGATACTTGTCGTTCACCCGGCTTCGATTTTCATTACTGACGTGTGCTGATGGTAGCCGGCGTGAACGACTACCTAAATTAAAGTCAAGCGCTAGGGGCTATTTACGTTGTCCCCAGATTCGACTGTCACGCCACAATATATTGATAGCCTTTCCGCAAGCAACTCACTGCAGTATGCTTGGTTTTTGCATAGCGCTATCTGCATTCAGTATGGAAAGCATATGGTGAATGCAGGTAATGTCTATCTCAATTAATTTTAAGAAGGTGAAGCAATGAGTAAAATAGATACATCTATTAATACCGGAATAGTAGAGAAAACTCCTTACGCGGTAAAAAAGGGTAAGCTTTGGCGGAACATAGTTAGGAATAAGTTTTTATATTTATTAATATTGCCTGGGTTAATACACCTGATAGTATTCAAATATTTACCTATGTATGGAGTTGTAATTGCATTTAAAGATTATAATATGTTTAAAGGTGTTTTTGAGAGCCCCTGGGTAGGATTGAAAAACTTCAAGGATCTGTTCCATACTGCAAAGTTTCCTTTAGTGATGAAAAATACTTTAGAGATAAGTCTGTTAAAGATGCTGTTTGGGTTTCCGGCGCCCATAATTCTTGCGCTTCTTTTAAACGAGTTAAAAAACCTGAGATTCAAGAAGACTACCCAAACTATAGTTTATCTTCCTCATTTCATATCATGGGTAATTTATGCGGGGATAATAAGGACGTTCTTAAATCCGGTTGATGGTTTTATAAATGAAATAATCAAGATATTAGGTGGTGCGCCATACGATTTTTTAGGGAGCAGAAGTACGTTTAGAAGTGTTTTGGTTATAACCGATATTTATAAAGGGATAGGATGGGGTACAATTATTTATCTGGCTGCCCTTGCCGGTGTCGATTCTCAATTATACGATGCCGCAACAATTGATGGCGCTGACCTTTTCCAGAAGATGAGGTATATTACAATACCATGTATAAAGCCGGTAATAATGACTTTGTTTATATTGGGACTTGGCGGCATACTGAATGCCGGATTTGAACAGATTTTCCTTTTGTATAATGATATGGTGCTTCCGATCGCCGATATCATTGATACCTACGTTTATAGAAAGGGTATCAAGGAAGCTGCTTACAGTCTCGGCGCTGCTGCCGGAATGTTTAAGTCGGTAATTGCGGCGGTGCTAATAATACTGACGAACAAGGTTGCGAATAAGATAGGAGAAGAGGGAATCTGGTAAGAGATTGTTGCAGAGTGTCCGGCATAGGTTGAAGGCTTACGGCTTGGATACATACTTCGACGCCGGAAGTGGAGATTCTGTAACAGGGATGAGGAGGAGAAAGGTATGGCAATGCGGGAATCACGCAAAGAAAAAATATTTCATTGGATTAATGCTATGGCGATGGTATTGCTTATTATAGTCATGGTTTATCCTTTTTGGTACGTAATTATGTACTCGTTAAGCAAGCCGTATTTGGCTATCAATGGAGGGTTTTTTTTACTACCCAAAGGGTTCACTTTGGAGGCATATAAGACGGTACTGAGAAACAGGTCGATAATAACCGGTTTTATCACTTCGGCTGTCGCTACAGTTGGCGGTGCATCACTGGGGACTATTCTTGCTGCGATGACAGCATACTCCCTTTCAAAAAAGAATATGCCGGGGAGGAAGCTTTTAACATATGTGTTCTTTTTTACAATGTTTTTTGGCGGCGGTTTGGTTCCGGAATATCTTCTGTATAAACAATTTCGTTTGCTCGACACATACTGGGTATTGTTTCTGCCGGGGTGCTTGAGCGTGTGGAATATTCTGGTTATCAAAAATTTTTACAAGAGTATTCCAGACAGTCTTGAGGAATCGGCAAAGATTGATGGGGCGTCAGAGATTTCAGTATTCTTTAGGATTATTATTCCGCTATCAAAACCGGTGATGGCTACAATAGCTTTATTTCTGGCGGTACATTACTGGAATGACTTTTTGACATCAGTACTGTTTATCTTTGATAAGGATAAATGGTCTCTGCAGGCAGTACTGCGTGAGATTATAACAAATACACAGGAGGCAATGACAAGACAGGGTATAACGATTAGAAACGAATATGCTTCAAATGTATCCCAAAAGACCATAACAATGGCGACTATTATGGTATCGACAATACCTATTTTAGTTGTTTACCCCTTTGTACAAAAATACTTTGTCAAGGGAACGATGATAGGTTCGGTAAAAGGCTAAAAAGGCAGCATAAAGAAGGAGAGAAACATGATGGCAAAATATCAAGTCAGTGGTCAGTCTATTCCCAACATCCCCTGGGAGGCCAAACCGGAAGGGTGTAAGGATGTAGTGTGGAGGTATAGCAAAAATCCAGTTATACCAAGAGATCTACTTCCTATGTCAAACAGTATCTTTAATAGTGCTGTTGTTCCTTTTAACGGAGAATTTGCAGGGGTGTTCAGATGTGATGACAAATGCAGGAAAATGCTAATCCATGCAGGTAGAAGTAAGGATGGAATAGACTGGAACATAGATGAAGAACCGATTAAGTTTATTTGTGACGACAAAGAGATAGGCAAGTTTATTTATGCCTATGATCCGAGGGTTTGCTGGATAGAGGATAGATACTATGTTACATGGTGTAATGGCTATCATGGCCCGACAATAGGTGTAGCCTACACCTATGATTTTAAGAAATTTTACCAGAGGGAAAATGCATTCCTGCCATACAATAGAAATGGTGTTATGTTTCCCAGAAAAATTAATGGTAAGTTTGCTATGCTTAGCAGGCCAAGTGATACCGGACACACTGCTTTCGGGGATATATTCTACAGTGAGAGCCCGGATATGACTTACTGGGGAAAACATCGCCATGTAATGAGTAAAGGCGAAGGGTGGCAGAGTACAAAAATAGGGGCTGGTCCTGTGCCGATAGAAACTTCTGAGGGGTGGCTGCTTATATACCATGGAGTATTGACGTCATGCAACGGCTATGTTTACAGTGCGGGAGCAGCGATTTTGGATATTAATGAACCATGGAAAGTATTATACAGGTCCAGGCCCTATATCATATCTCCACAGACTATTTATGAGTGTGCAGGTGATGTGCCGAATGTAGTATTCCCGTGTGCTGCGCTTGTGGATGCTGATACAGGACGTATTGCAATATACTATGGAGCTGCTGATACTGTAACAGGGATTGCTTTCGCTTATGTAGATGAACTTATAGATTATCTTAAAAAGTATTCAATGTGAGAACCTGTAAAAGAGGAAGACTGATAATAGTACAGTGGCCAGTTTTCTACCATGTTATGAGGAATTGTTATAAATTTAAAAGATTAATAATGATTAAAACAGGTAATAGCTTATCGGAGGACATAAGATGACAATTGTTGATAACAGCAAAAACAAATATAGGATTATAGCATACTTAAGTGATCGAGGGGTATGGGATGAGCAGGATATAGATGTAGAAAAGCTTACACATATTAATTATGCTTTCGGGCTAATAAAAGATGGGAGAGTACAAGGACGGCATCTGAAAAAGTTGGATAAGCTATACAGGGTTAAGAGAAAAAATCCGGAACTAAAAACCCTAATCTCCATAGGGGGATGGGGTGCTGAAGGGTTTTCGGATGCGGTAATAACCGAAGAATGTAGAAATGCATTTGCTGAAAGTGCAGTAGATTTTATGGTGAATAATGGGTTCGATGGGATTGACATAGATTGGGAATATCCCTGCTGCAGCCAGGCTGGGATTATATCAAGGCCAAATGACAGGGAAAACTTCACTCTGATGTTGAAAACGCTAAGGGAAAAGCTTGATAACCAAGGAATAAAGGATGGTAAGAACTATATACTTACCATTGCATTAGGTGCGGGTCAGAAATATATTGATAATATAGAGATGGAAATAATACATATTTACTTGGATTTCATTAATATAATGACCTATGACCTAAGGGGAAGTTTTACTAATATCACCGGGCATCATTCCAATTTGTTTTCCCCAAATGGAGATATGCGAGAGATAAGTGGGGATGCGGCGGTAAACGTTCTTCTTTCTGTCGGGGCGCCATCCGAAAAAATAGTAATCGGCGCGGCTTTCTATGGTCGCCTATGGGAAAAGGTTCAAAATCAAAATGATGGCTTGCATGTAAGTGCACTTAGTACAGGCTGTATAACTAGGAATTATTCAGAGCTGGTAGAATATTATATTAATCGAAATGGTTTTACAAGGTATTGGGATGACTGTGCAAAATCCCCGTACCTGTTTAATGGAAGTACTTTTATATCCTATGATGATGAAGAATCCCTTGAACATAAAGCAAATTATGTAATTACCCGCAATATAGGCGGTATTATGTTTTGGGAGTACTCATTGGATAATACCAACAGGCTTATAAATAAAATTTATTCTATTTTAGGGGGATAAACATGTATTTTATTGATGAAAGAATCAGAAAAATACTAAATGAACTAAAAGGATATGTTTATAAAGATTCAACTAAAGTTGGGAACTTTTTATGCAAAGATGGAAACTACTCTTCTATTGAAGCAGTAGAGGGTTCATCCGAGCCATGGAAGGATTTTGGTTCGGATGATGTATGGGGCGGATTGGATGTGCACTGTTGGTTCAGAACCAAGTTGGCAGTCCCCGAAAAATATCAGGGGAGAACCATCGCTTTGAATATATCAACAGGGATAGATGGGTGGGATGCTACTAATCCGCAGTTTATCCTATATCTCGACGGAGAAGTTGTTCAAGGGCTTGATGTAAATCATAGGGAAGTAATCATTTCCAACTCGGCAGAGCCCGGACGTATATACAATATTGATTTGCATGCATACGGGGGAAGAATAAACAATAAGAGCTTGCTCCAGGTATTCCTGGTGGATGTTGACCCTATGATCAGAGATATTTACTATAATATTCAAGTTCCGTTATGGGTAGTTGAAAAGCTTGAAAAAAGCAGTAAAACCAGAATGGATATTGTGACAGTTCTTAACGAAACTATAAATTTACTGGATTTGAGAAAACCATTCTCAGAGATGTTCTATGCTTCTCTGGAAAAAGCGAATGAGTATATAAAGAAAGAATTCTATGAAAAGATGTGCGGAAATACGGAAGCTGTTGCTACCTGTGTCGGGCATACGCATATCGATGTTGCATGGCACTGGACTGTCGCCCAGACCAGGGAAAAGGTAGCTAGAAGCTTTTCTACTGCGCTCAGGCTAATGGAGGAATATCCTGAATTTGTATTTATGTCCAGCCAGCCACAGCTTTATAAATTCCTCAAGGAAGACTACCCGCAAATTTATGAGAAAATAAAGCAAAAGGTCAGTGAAGGCGTTTGGGAGCCGGAAGGTGCAATGTGGCTTGAAGCGGACTGTAATGTGACTTCTGGTGAATCACTGGTAAGGCAGATAATGTTTGGCACGAGGTTCTTTAAAAAGGAATTCGGGGTAAAAAACGAAGTACTCTGGCTGCCGGATGTATTCGGTTATAGTGCTGCTTTGCCGCAAATCCTCCAAAAATCAGGTATTAAATATTTTATGACTACGAAGATATCATGGAACCAGTTCAATATGTTCCCCTATGATACCTTTATGTGGCGTGGAATTGACGGCACTGAAATCCTGACATACTTTATAACGACAAAAGATCCATATTACAACCCGAATTCATTTTTTACGACATATAACGGGCAAATACATCCAGGGTCAATTATGGGCGGATGGGAAAGATACCAGCAGAAAAATATAAATAATGACATTTTAATATCCTATGGCTTTGGTGACGGGGGCGGGGGACCTACCATGGAGATGCTTGAAACGGCAAGGCGAATGAGTAAGGGGATACCAGGGTGCCCAAAGGTGCAAATGGGCACTTCTGCTGACTTTTTTCACCGGCTTGAAGATGCGGTAAAAGGGGATAAGCGTCTGCCTAAATGGGTTGGTGAGCTCTATTTCGAATACCATAGGGGTACATATACCTCAATGGCCAGGAATAAAAGAGATAATAGAAAGAGTGAATTCACATACCAGAATGCGGAGTTTTTATCCGCAGTGGCAATGGGGATGGGCTTGAGTTATCCACAGGACAGTATCAACAGGGCTTGGGAGAATATCCTGTTAAACCAGTTCCATGATATATTACCAGGAACCTCCATCAAAGAAGTGTATGATGTCACCAAAAAGGAATACGAGCAGATACTTGAGTCCGGGAAAGGTATTATTAACAATGCTCTTGGAGTTATTGCCCCAAATATCCGACTAAATAATGCATCCGTTCTGGTATTCAACACATCATCCTTTAAACGCAGCGATGTAGCGGTAGTGGATATGCCGCAGAGCTCAGACGGATTGTCTGTGAGGGATGAAAATGGCAATATACTTCCAGGACAGGTAATAGATGATAATGGAACTAAAAAGTATATGTTTTTTGCTACCAATGTACCAGCACGCGGGTACAAAGCTTTCACCATGCTGGATGGAAATGCTACTGCGGATTCAGGCATTCAATGTGAAGAAGATAGGCTTGAAAACAGGTTCTTTAGAATTAATTTTGATGAGAATGGAAGAATATCGAGTTTATATGATAAAGTCAACAGACGCCAGATTCTTAAGGAAGGTGAGAAGGGGAACGTATTGCAGGCTTTTGAAGACAAGCCTATGAATTACGACTGTTGGGATATTGATATCTATTATCAGGAAAAAATGTGGGAGATTGATAATGTAGAAAGCATGAGGGTTATCGAGAACGGTCCAGTAAGAGCCGGAATTGAGATCAGAAGACACTTCCTGGATTCAATTATTGTACAAAAAGTCTTTATTTACTCGGATATACCGAGAGTGGATTTTGATACGTATATTGACTGGAAGGAAAGTCAGATACTGTTAAAGGCTGCTTTCCCTGTAGATGTACATGCAGATAAAGCTACGTATGATATACAGTTTGGCAACCTTGAAAGATCTACACATTGGAATACCTCATGGGACATAGCACGTTTTGAAGTATGCGGGCACAAATGGGCCGATCTATCGGAAGAGGGCTACGGTGTCAGCCTTTTGAATGATTCCAAGTATGGATATGATATAAAAGATGGTGTAATGAGGCTTACTCTGCTGAAGTCCGGAATCGAGCTTAATACTGATGCCGATAAGGAAGAACATCATTTTGTTTACTCACTTTACCCGCATGCCGGTGGATGGAAGGAAGGTAAGACTGTAGAAATGGCATATGGGTTAAACCTGGGAGTATATTCATTTATAGAAGAAGCCCATGACGGAAGTCTTCCGGAAACGTTGTCATTCATATCTTCAGACTGTGGTAATGTAGTCATAGATACTGTAAAAAAAGCTGAAGACAGTGATGATATAATCGTAAGAATTTTTGAATGTCATAACAAGCGTAGCGAAGTTACAGTAACCTACTATAAGGAAATAGAAGATGTAACCGAATGTACGCTTATGGAAGATGAAATATCAAATGTAGCAGCGGAATCCAACCAGTTTACATTTACAATAAAGCCTTATGAAATAAAGACATTTAAAATAAAATCAAAGTAATTCAATTTACAATTTATTACGATTGTATTTAGCTTGACCTTTGTTTATAGGGCGCCAAAGGTGAGATAAAGCGTCAATCGTAAGCTATTATCAAGCTTTTTGCGTTGTATCCTTTTTAAAAGGTTCCAATACAATATATGATGTTTGACTTGTATCAGGCTATCAATATATTGTATTGGGATAATTAAATCAAAAGACAACGGTAAAAAGCCCATTATCTGACTGAGGGAGTTTGATAATATGATGCAGGAATGGTTTAAAGATGCCAAGCTGGGGATCTTCATTCATTGGGGAATCTATGCAGTAAACGGCATAACTGAGTCCTGGTCCTTCTATAGCGGTGGAATATCCTACGAAGATTATATGAAGCAGAGTGAGGGCTTTACAGCAAAAAATTATGATCCTAAAGACTGGGCAAGACTTTTTAAAAAGGTGGGGGCGAGATATTCGGTACTTACTACCAAGCACCACGATGGAGTAGCTTTGTGGGATACAAAGATGAATGACTGGAGTGTTGTTAAAAAGACGCCTGCAGGAAGGGATCTTGTAAAGCCGTGGGTGGATGCAATTAGAGAGGAAGGGTTGAAGGTGGGATTGTATTATTCCCATCTGGACTGGTCTCACCCTGATTATGCCACAATATACAGGGAGGATGAAAGGGAAAACCTTGCAAACCTGAAGAGGAATAGATTCTGTCATCCGCAGGGAGAAGAGGATTTTGAGGCATGGGCAAGATTCCTTAAATTTCATAGGGGGCAGTTAAGGGAGCTGATGGAGAATTTTGCGCCTGTGGATTTGCTATGGTTTGACGGTAACTGGGAAAAAAGCGCAGAGCAGTGGAAAATGAAAGAGCTGAGAGAATACCTCCACAAATTTAATCCAAACGTGGTGTTAAACTCACGTATATGGGGATACGGGGATTACAAGACTCCTGAGCAAGGTATCCCTGTGTTAAGGCCTGAAGGACCCTGGGAGTTTTGCGTAACCATAAATGATTCCTGGGGTTATCAGCACAGGGATAAAAATTATAAGTCGGTAAGACAGATTATAAGAATGTTTGCCGAATGCATAGGTATGGGGGGCAACATGCTCCTCGATATAGGCCCTAAGGAAGATGGAACCATCGATCCGGAACAGGAAAAGAGACTGCTGGGACTGGGAGAATGGATCAATAGGCATGAAGAAGCTATATTTTCAACAAATGCCGGACTTCCGACAGGGCATTACCATGGCCCTTCGACAGTTTCCAAGGATAATAGTGTACTGTACCTTTTCTGCTTTGACAGGCCTTATGAGGATATAATGGTAAAGGGGATAAGGAATAAAATCAGGAAGATTACTGCGGTAGGAAGCGGAATTGAGTTGAAATATAAGAAAATCGGCGGGGCGCCGTGGGTCAAGATACCGGGCATTCTATGGATTGATGTGCCGGAGGAAGTTATCGATCAGGATTGCACTGTTATAAAGGTCGAATTGGAAGGTGAGCCGGATCTATACAGGGAGAGCTGCCATGAATAAGTATAAATTAGCACAAGTAACTAACCTAGGAGAGCAAAAATATCTCAAAAAAGGAGTGATACTGTGAAGTTAAACGGCGTTCAGGAAACGTTTATTAACTTCGCTCCAAGGCATTATATATGTAAAAGAGCAAAAGAAAAGCTGTCAATTGACGGTAAAATTGATAAGAACTTTTGGAAGGATGCTCCATGGAGTGACAATTTTACCGATATAGAAGGGGATATAAGACCTCAGCCGGCTAAAAGAACAAGAGTAAAAATGCTATGGGATGATGAATATCTTTATTTTGGGGCAGAAATGGAAGAGGACAGAATATGGGCCACTCTTACTGAAAGAGATTGTGTGGTCTTTTTTGATAATGATTTTGAAATATTTATTGACCCCGATGGAGATACACATAACTACTATGAGTTTGAGATGAATGCATTTAACACATTATGGGACCTGTTTCTCACAAAGCCTTACAGAGATAACGGGAGACCAGTGAATAGCTGGGATATAAAGGGTATTAAAACAGCGGTACAGATAAAAGGAGAAATAAACAATCCTGAAGCCGACAATATAGGCTGGAGTGTAGAGGTGGCCATGCCATGGTCAGTGTTGAAGGAATGTGCTCCTGGACAAAGACCACCAAGAAATGGAGAATACTGGAGGATTAACTTCTCAAGGGTGGAATGGCGGACTGAGATTGTAGACGGTAAATATTCCAAATGTATAAATCCGGATACCGGGAAGCCGTACCCCGAGGATAACTGGGTATGGTCTCCAACCGGGGTTGTTAATATGCATTATCCGGAATTGTGGGGATTTGTTGTTTTTGCTGAGGAGACTATAGATTTTACAATACCAGAGGATGAGTTTATAAAATGGGAATTAAGAAAAATGTATTACCGTCAGCGCAACTACTATGAGAAGAAGGGTAGGTTCTGCAGCTGCTTTGATGAAATAAGGGGAAACGACAAATGGACAATCAATCCTTCAATTGAAACAACCAGCAGCCTATTTCAGATATCGGCGCCTTCCAGCGATAGACGAGGACAGATATGTATAAGGGAAGACGGACAAACATGGAGGGAGTGATAAATATGAACGCTCTATTTGGATTGGACCAGAACTATAATAATCTTATAGAAGAAAGATTCAACGAAAAAAAGGGAATAACTGCAGCAAGAGAAAAGGAGCTTTGTTCAATATTTAATGACAGTCTTTCTGAGGAGGAAGAAATAGCTTTAAAATACTTGTATGCCTATATGCCACTAAACGATCTTGGAGATCATGACGGTAAGTTTTTCCTTTCCCATGTGAGGAAGATATTAGAGGTTAGGTGTAAAACACCATGGGGAGCCAAAATCCCCGGGCGGCTATTCCTTCATTTTGTGCTTCCCATAAGAGTTAACAACGAGAATCTTGAAATATATTGTGATACTTTTTTTGATGAATTGTTTGACCGGGTTAAAGACCTTTCAATGTGTGATGCAATCCTGGAAATAAACCATTGGTGCCATGAAAAAGCAACGTATGTTGGCAGTGATATAAGGACAATATCTCCTCTCACCTTAATGAAAAACGGACTCGGAAGATGCGGGGAGGAATCAGTGTTCACCACCGCTGCTTTAAGAAGCTTGTGTATCCCGGCGCGGCAATGCTACACACCACGTTGGGCCCATTGTGACTCAAATCATGCATGGGTTGAAGCGTGGGCTGATGGTGAATGGTATTTTCTTGGGGCCTGTGAACCGGAACCAAAACTTAACATGGGTTGGTTTACAAGCCCGGCATACAGGGCGATGCTAGTGAACACTAGGGTGCCCGGGCATTATACAGGCGCCGAGGAAGTTACACTATCAGATAAGTGGCATACCGAGATTAACCTATTAAAGGGATATACATCAATTAAAAAGATAACTGTAAAAGTAGTAGACACTGTAGGAAAGGCCGTTGAGAAGGCAAATGTATATTTTGAGCTTTACAATACGGCTGAATTCTTCCCGATTGCGAAACTTACCACTGATTGCAGAGGAGAAGCATCGCTAACCACAGGCTTTGGCGATTTGTTGATACACGGCTTTAAGGACGAATGCTGGGGAGAGGAAAAAGTAAGGATAAGTGATGTAGACTACGTCAAGATATCAATTTCACAGCATGTACCGGAGACAAAAGTCGAGGAATTTGATATGGCGCCTCCTCCGGAAAGGAACTTACCCACAGTCAGTGTTACCGAAGAAGAAGTACAGAGGAATAGCGAGAGACTTAAAATTGAGGATGAGATAAGGTCTAGTCATCAGAGAACCTTTGTATCACACGAGGAAGCAATAAATATCGCAAAAGAGATCAACCTCTGCGAAGATAGAGTGTGGGATCTCCTGAAAAAAGCCAGAGGAAACAGTTGGGTAATAGCTTTATTTTTAAAGCAATATGGTAACATTTATGGGGAAATGTCCTTGAAGCTTCTAGAAAGCCTTAATCCAAAGGACTTAATTGATACAGGAATAGAAACTCTTGCCGACCATTTGATCCACTCAGTGGACTTAAAGGGAGACTTTGAAGAGGATACCTTTGTAAACTACATTTTGTGCCCAAGAGTATACTTTGAAATGCTGGGAGCATACAGGGAGTATTTCAAGGGAAAGTTCAGCCTTGAAGAGAGGGAAGGTTTCAAGCAAAACCCTAAGGCCTTGGTTAAATGGATAAAAGAAAATATCGATCTTCTTCAAAGCGCCACCTACTATGTGGGATTTGCCTCACCGAAGGGAAGCTTTGATCTAAGGAAAGCAGATAGTTTCTCAAGGGATATTCTGTTCGTAGCCCTTGCTAGAAGCTTTGGTATTCCGGCAAGACTTGAACCTACAGATAAAAGACCACAGTATTTAAGAGACAGCGATTGGAAAGATGCTTTTGTCAGTAAACCGGTAGAACGTGAGGAAAATATTCCTTCAGGAAAAATACGACTGGTGAGGGCTTGTAACTGTAGAGTGAAAGCAGAATATTTTAATAATTTCAGTATAGGAAGATTTAAAAATGGTATTTTTCAGACACTGGCTTATCAGGATGTAGGATTCGAGTACTTTGGAAAGTATTTTGACCTGCCGGAAGGGTACTACAGACTTGTGACAGGTACCAGATTATCTGACGGTACTGTACTTGTACGTGTAAGTCTTTTTGAGGTTAAGGAAGGTCAGAATGTTGATGTAGATATCATATTCCGTGAGGATCAGAACAATGTAGAGAATTTGGGCAGTATATCCGGACTTAAAGGACTTACTCCCTTAGGAAAAAATAGTCAGGGAAGCATATCTTTGAATAAAAATGCTATAATTGCCTGGATTGAGCCAGATAGGGAGCCTAGCAAGCACCTTATAAGGGAGCTTAGAGAATTAGCCGAGGAGATGGATAAGATAAACCCTTCAGTTTATATATGTGTTGGGGAGGATAAGCTTACTCCAGCTTTTAACGCCGACTTCTATGACGGACTTCCACAAGGTACTATCTTCGCAGTCGACAAGGCCTATACCTGCTTTAATAGCTTCGTTTCAGCAGCGAAGAAGGAATTGAGGATAAATTATCCAGCTGTTTTTGTAGTGGGCAGGAACAATAAGATTAGATATGCTTCCACAGGATATAAGTTGGGAATAGGGGAGGAAGTATTAAAATTATTACAAAAGCTCTCTAAGATCTAGATTATGTCGAGCACTTATCGATGATATTTAATAAGTGAGTGTCGCAAAACTACTTTGAAGCAGTTAGCGACACCCCTTCATTCGCAGATATTTTTTTTTACCCCTTAGCTCAGTTGGGGAGAGTCCGGTATATTGTTTGAACTTTTTATAAAAATAATTGACATCGGAGTAACCCACTCGGCTCGCAATTTTTTTGGTCTTCAGGTTAGTGGTCAGTAGGAGTTCTTTAGCTTTTTTAATCCGTAGTTCATTTACATAGTTGGAAAATAATTCTCCGGTTTCTTTCTGAAATAACTGTCCAAGATAAGTTGGGTTGATATTTAATTTCTGGCTGAGCGTTTTGATTGACAATTCACTGGCGTAGTTGCTGTTGATATAATTGAGAATCTGTCTGATCACGGGTGTCATCTGTAGATCTTCCATGGTCAAGGATTCATTGAACTTAATAATCTCGTCTTTTACGGATTTTATTATCTGTTCAATACTTTGTAACTTTAGGAGATTGGAGAAGAGTTTTTTATAATCATGCTTCGAGGTATTACTTGGTAGATTCAATTCTTCAGCAAGGCGATTAATTATCAGTAAAATCTTGATAGCACAATTTTGGATGTCCGAGGGAGTGGTGGTGATTGAGGATTGCAGTTTGGCAAAAAGCTCATCGATAAACTGGAAGATAACAGTGGTGTTTTTACTTATTAATAGCTTCGAGAAGGATTTAAAGTCTAATTCGGTGATAACACTATTATTTTCCGTTAAAGATTTAACTTTATCGTAATGAATGATTTGATTTTCGGTAAGGAGCAGCAGGTAGTTTTGGAGTTCTTTAGTCTCCCAGTAACTCTTATAAACATTAAGATAGGATTTATAATTGCGACCGACGGTAATGAAGAGATTTAGATGCAGTTTTGAGTTCAGAATCTCCTTTACCTGGTTTAAGACCATCGATAACATCTTTTCCTGGCCATTTTGTGAGTTGCGGCAAGAGATAAAGACCAGGTCTCCAACAAGGTCGCAAAAGCAGATGAGGTCTTGATGATAATCGGTAGTTGCAGCGCAAATTTTCAAGGCCTGTGAAACCAGCTTGGATTTTTTTTTGTTATTTCTTATGTCATGCTCATCAAAGGGAAAAAGGAGTTTTATACTGGAAACCGTATAATATAAGTATTTAAGGTTAAGATTAAGAAGCGCGGCGCGTTCGGTTAATTCCTGGGCATCAATGTTGTTTGTTGCCCAGCGATAAAGAATATTATTTCGTAAAATATTCAGATCATTCTTTGAGTAGAGCTCTTGATTGATTGATGTTTCAATCTTGTTAATGGTATTAGTGAGGGTCGAGGTTAGTTCCTCGACATTAATCGGTTTAAGCAGGTAATTTTCAATACCGAGTTTCATTCCTTCCTTGACATATTGAAAATCGCTATAACCGCTTAGAATAATGAATTTAACATCGGAGTTTATCTTTTTGATCTTTCTGATCAGATCCAGCCCATTCATTCGCGGCATCGTAATATCGGTGATCACTATATCCATATATTGGCGGGGAAAGAAAGAAAAAGCTTCTTCGCCGTCTAAAGCACAAGCCGAGACAGATAGATTATACTCTTCCCAATCAATAATCGCCCGTAAACCATCGAGAATGAACTGTTCATCATCGACGATCATTACTTTATACATTATGTTTCCGCTCCTTTTTGAACAGGGATTTTCAGTTGCACACAAGTGCCCTTGTTCTGCTTGCTATTAATCGTAATTCCGTACTCCCGACCATACATGATAAACAGCCTTTCATGGACATTGGTAAGTCCTGCGGAGCTAGTGGCGGATGGCTGCTGCTCAGGATGGTGTAGAGCAGACCTCAAGGATTCTAGTTTGCTTTCTTCGATGCCTTTTCCATTGTCGCAGATCTCAAATTCAATCGTCTCTTTGGAGAGGGAGCCTTTGATGGAAATGTAGTTATCTGTCCGTTCTAAACAGATGCCATGGACGATATAATTTTCGATAATGGGTTGGAGGGTAAATTTTATGATCTTATAATTCAGGATTTCTTCGTTGACTTTAATATCATAGGTAAATTTATTGGTATGCCTAATTTTAAAAAGTTGTAAATAGAGTTGGCAGTAGTGCAACTCTTCCGCGATTGTGATAATTGTTTTATTCTTGACCGACGATTTAAAAAGGGTGGCCAAAATGTAGATCATGTTGCCGATATCAGTGGCCCCTTTTGCTACGGCTCTCATCCTGATTGACTCCAGGGTATTATATAGGAAATGAGGGTTGATCTGGTTTTGCAGGGCAACCAACTCTGCGTTTTTTTGCTTTAATTCTGAGAGGTACATTCGGTTGATGTAATTATTAAGTTCGGAACACATATGATTGAAACTGGTGGCGATTAGAGTTAGCTCATCATTATCCTTGGTGTGAGGGATTCTAACTGACAAATCTCCACTTTGGATTTTTTTCATCGCCGAAGTTATTCGGTCAGTTCTTTTTTGTAAGGATTTGAGTTTTATATACATTAAGAAGACAACAGCTATAATTAACAAGCCAGCAATAAAAAATATTGTTTGGTTAGCATGTTTTGTTATATTTATTATCTTGCTTTTAGGAATAACACCAATCAATAATACCCCATTGTCAGAGGTATTAATATAACATTCTTCATCTAGCCTTACGGTGTTGGAGTTCGTTAGGCTTTTTATCAGATCAATATAAGGGAATCTTTGGCTGTAGTATTTATTAGAAGAATCGAAAAACACATCACCCTTAGGTGTTAAAGCCAGAATGTATCCATTTTCCTCATTATTGTATTGCCGACAGTAATTGGCTATCGGTTCTAAATCATAATTAAAGATTATATAGCCAATAGTTTTTAAGGTAGTGGGATTATTAAGAAATTGGATGGTGGAAAATACCTGGTTGTTTTCCTTGGGGTTTCCTAGAACATATTGACGTGGTTTGGCATTAATAATATCAAAATTGGGGATCCTGAGGTCCGCATTAGGTGGCAAAGTAAAGACTTCATTTTTTTGCAGATAATTCACATAATTATCTGCTTCAGATATATATAAAAAATCTTTCTCTTTACTGTAAAGAATAATGCTTTTCAGCTTTGGGTCACTCAGGAAGCAGTTTTGTAAATAAGTGAACATGCCCTGCATTATAAAGGTGTTTTTTCCATAGAATTTGTCGAGTCTATAGGCGGAATAGGCATCAATACTATTTCTAAGAAAAAAAATAAGATCCGAAGATTGCTCCTCATTTCTATATAGACTCATTACTAATTCTTTGGAATGATTACATTTTTCATTAAAATAATCAGTCATTCTGTCGAGTATTTTTTTATTCAACTCCAACTCATTCTTTTTTGCGGCTTGTTGGATACTACTTTGGACAAAAAAGGCCAGGGACAATAGGGTAAAAATAATTGCTATCGTGTAGGTAAGCAATATTTTATTGAAGATTTTTATTTTAGCCCTTTTGATGGTAAATTCTTCTTTTAAGCACTGCATCTTATCTACCTCGAATTGATTATAGTTGCCATACTATTATAATTATATCATATTTTCCCTATTTTATTTATAAGTAATTTGGAATCAACAAGACATACGCCTTCTACACATTCTATTTGTGAAAGATATGGAATTATGGTATTAATGGAGATTATATTCGGGTTTTTTCTTATTACCTATTAACCGCATAAGTTCTGGATTGGAATTCATATGGTTAATGTTAAAATGTAAGATTAAGTTTATTCTAAGGAGGAATTATACAAATAAGTGGAGGAATCTTTATAAAGAGAGTGAACATTGGTGCTGTGGAAGAGATACTATAGAAAAAGATAGGAAGTAAAAAATTGATCTTAAATAAAAAAGCAGGGCTTAAAGCAGGGAAAAAAAAGTCAATAGAGAAAAAGCATTAAAAGCGTTCTTCCCCACGTGTGGGGGGAGAGAAGGAGGATTTAGTATGGATATGAATAAAACGATTGAGCGGATTAATTATTTATATCATAAAAGCCAGGACCAAGAGCTAACAGCAGCAGAAAAAACTGAACAGAGCCAGCTGAGGCAGAAGTATCTTCAAGCGATCAAAGTAAATCTCTGTAGTCAGCTTGAGAATTTAAAACCGCAAAAAAACGAAGGCAAATATTCTTATAAACCTTGTAACTGCGGTAAGCATCACCATTAAATATTACGAACTAAAGCTTTTTGTGTTGTATCCTTTTTAAAAGGTCCCAATACAATATATAGTGTTTGACTGGTATTAGGCTATCAATATATTGTATCGGGATAATTAAATCAAAAGACCCAACTAGTTAAAGGAATTGCATATATTAACTGCTTTAAAATTTAACCACAAGAAAAATAATTATTAGCTTTTATAAAATAAAGGATGGAATGTAATGTTTAAACGCATTAGAAAAGCATTTTTGACCGGGTTACTTCTGGTTTTGCCTTCTGCGGTGACAATTTACTTTTTATGGGTGGGCTTGAAATGGGTAGATGGTTTGCTGATTAAGCCCTTAAATGCTTTATTTGGAATTCAGATTCCGGGATTGGGGTTAATCCTTTTATTTATCTTTATTACGCTCGTTGGAGTTCTTGGCACTAACTTTTTAGTAAAAAAATTATGGGCCTATTATGAACGCTTAGCCAGGCGCATCCCCTTGGTGGGCAGTATTTATGGTACAGTAAAACAATTAACAGAGACCCTGTCTTCCAAAGATAAACTGGTCTTTCGTTCGGTAGTGATGGTGGAATATCCTCGGACAGGGGTTTATGCTACTGGTTTTTTATTAGGAGAACCTTTAGGGGGATTACCAGATAATTATAGAGAGGTATTTGTGCCAACGGTTCCGAATCCGACTTCTGGTTTTCTAGTGAATTTTCCGGAAAAAGACTTGATTTACCTTGATCTTTCGGTAGAAGATGCTTTAAAATATTTTGTTTCCATTGGAGTAGTAAAACCGGATAAGAATCGAGGAAAGAAGGAAGGTTAATTTAATCAGCCTATTCCAAAACAGTTAAATTACAATACTCGTGATTTGACAGAGCAGATTAGACAAGGAAAGAAATTTTAGGATATAATTTAGATTAAGGGAATGCAGAACCCATTTATTAAAAATCCGTCATACACCATATATTGTGGTTTATATAGTATCTTTGGTAATTATGCAACTCCCTCAGATAATAAAAATACTAAAGTAAGAGAGGTGAGCGGATGCCTTTAATGTATGAGCATAACTCGGAATTAGCTCCCAGGTTTTGTATTTTAGGCGCGGGTCATGGTGGAATGGCGATGGCGGGACATCTAGGGATGATGGGGTATAAAGTAAATTTATATAATCGTTCAGACTCAAGATTGGTACCTGTCCGCTTGGGAGGGGGGATTGAACTATCCGGTGTGGTTGAAGGATTTGGCCCAGTTAATCTGGCTACCTCTGATATTGCCGAAGCCATTCACGATGTTGATATTTTAATGGTGGTGGTTCCGGCGAATGGTCATGCTTTTATGGCCGAAAAGGTCGCTCCTCACCTGCAAGATGGACAGATGCTCCTCCTTAACCCGGGGAGAACAGGGGGGGCTTTAGAAGTCCGGAGTATTTTAAAACAGATGGGTTGCCAAGCCAAGGTAATTGTAGGCGAAGCTCAAACCCTGTTATATGCGAGTCGCAACATTAACCCTGCTCAAGTACGGGTTTTTGGCATAAAAAATACTATTCCGGTGGCGGCGCTTCCTGGGCAGCAGACGGTGGAATTGGTGACCAAACTAAGACAGGTCTTTCCCCAATTTGTTCCGGGGGATAATGTTTTAAAAACCAGCCTTGATAATATCGGGGCGATTTTTCATCCGGCGCTCACTGTTTTGAATGCGGCTCGCATCGAGTCGACGAGAGGTGAATTCCAATTCTACATGGAGGGGGTGACCCCTTCGGTAGCTCATGTTCTTGAAGCCATGGATGAAGAAAGAATAGCCGTGGCAGCGGCCTTGGGGATTAGAGCCATGTCAGCGCGGGAATGGTTATATATGGCTTATGACGCCGCTGGTAAAACTTTATTCGAAGCGATGCGCAATAATCATGGTTACAAGGGGATAAATGCGCCGTCTCTGGTTGATCACAGGTATCTATGGGAAGATGTTTCTATGAGTTTGGTGCCGATTGTGTCTTTAGGTAATCATTTGCAGGTTGCTACTCCTACGATCGGAAATATTATTCATCTGGCTTCATTAATGAATCAAACTGATTATTTGAGTGCGGGCAGGACGATAGAGAAAATGGGTTTAGCTGGTCTTAGCGTCGCTGAGATCCGACGGTTGGCCTTGGAAGGTGATTCCAGATGAAAAAAATAATTGCCGCTACTCTTGGGAATTGTGTGCATGTGGCAGGTGTCTCAAATTTTCTTCGCTTGGCGGAGGCTTGCGGCTACCAGACTAGTTTTCTGGGGATAGGGATAAAACCCGGGGAAATAATTGGAGCTGTTCAGGAGGTGGAACCGGATTATTTAGCGCTTAGTTACCGTTTAACTCCGGAAGTGGCGGTTAAACTTTTTGCTGAATTTAAAAACGCTCTGCTGGAAGCTGGTCTAAACAACCAGAAGATACTGTTCGGCGGCACTCCTCCTGTGGCAAGGAGGGCAGAAGAAAGCGGTCTTTTTTATCGGGTATTTAGTGGGGAAGAAGAAGGCGCCATTGTTGCTTTTCTTAAGGGTGAACAGATGAATGAAAATCCCGATGAACTAGGTGATACTCTTTTAGAACGGATCGCAAAAAAACATCCTTATCCCGTTCTAAGACATCATTTCGGGTTACCAACTTTAGAAGAGACGATCTTTGGCATGCAGCAGTTAGCCGCAGCTAAAGTTGTAGATATTATTTCGCTTGGTCCGGATCAAAATGCTCAGGAATCTTTTTTCCGACCGACAGAGATGGACAAAACCCAGGAGGGAGCCGGCGGAGTTCCAATTCGGAGCGCAGAGGATCTGATTAAGCTTTATCAAGCTTCCCGCACCGGGAATCGACCGTTGTTACGCTGCTATAGTGGAACCAGGGACCTGATCAAATGGGCCGAGCTCGCGACTAGAACAATCAATAATGCCTGGGGAGCAATCCCGTTATTCTGGTATAGCCAGCTAGATGGCAGAGCAGATCGTTCTTTAACGGAAGCAATCAGTGAAAATCAGGCAGCGATGACTTGGTATGGAGCAAAAAAGATACCGGTGGAGGTAAATGAGGCGCACCATTGGAGCCTTAGAGGGGCGCCGGATTCGATTGCGGTTGCCGCCTTCTACTTAGCTGCGTATAATGCGAAAAAAGCTGGGGTTAAAGATTACATTGCCCAGATTATGTTGAATAATCCTCCTGGAACCAGTGGGTTAATGGATTTAGGTAAGGCCTTGGCGGGACTAGAGATGATTGCCCGGCTTGAAGATGGGGAGTTTAAAATTTGGCGGCAGATTAGGGCCGGTCTGGCCAACTTCTCTGTGAAGCAGGGAGTGGCTAAAGGACAATTAGCAGCCTCAACTGTGTTAGGACTTTCTTTAGCTCCGCAGATTATTCATGTGGTCGCTTATTGTGAAGCCGATCATATCGCTACCCCAGAAGAGATCATTGAAAGCTGCGAGATTGTCCACGGGGTGTTAAAAAACTACCTTTTTGGCGCTCCTGATCCTACTACAGATCCGCGGGTAGTAGCGAGAAAAAACGAATTAATGGAGGAAGCGAAGCTAATTTTAAAAGTGATCCGGGATCTTAGCGCTGCCGAAATAGAAGATCCCTTATCAGATCCTGAAACCTTGGCTCAAGCTGTAAGCCTTGGAATACTAGATGCTCCCCAACTTAAAGGTCATCAGGTGGCGCCAGGAAAGATTAATACCGTTATCGATCAAGGGGCCTGTTACCTCTGGGATGCGGATACCGGTCATGTTATCGGGGAAAAACAGAGACTTCTGGGGGGTAAAACATGAAAGAAGGAAAGGGGAATGCGTGAGCAAAATAATAAAGGTTTCTTTAGAGTCAAAAGATGGTTCTTACAGTTAATAACAGCTTTTGGCTTAACACTTTCTGTCACCATCGGATTTTTTCTTGGATATCTGGCTGGAAAAAGTTTTGGAGGAGAAACTTATACAGGGATTGTCGGGGCGCTGGTGGGATTTGTCTTCGGTTTGGCATATCTGATCTGGTTAGCTATTGGGAATGGAAACGGCTCAAACCGATGAAGTTAACTAAATCTTTACGCTCCAGAGCAAAGGTTTTTAAAGAAAAAAGCAGAAAGTTTTTTAAGTTAATACCTTTATTGTCTTGTGTCGAAGGGAGGGTAATAATGGCGAAAGAGATTTGGAGTAAGTTGACTGCAGTGGAGGAAGATGCGGCCATAATAATAAAGGAAGCACAGAAGGAAGCTGCGGAAATGTTGGCCAAAACGCGCCAAGAATTGGCAGTTGAAAGAGAGAAACAACTGGAGGCGGCTAAGAAGCAAGCCGAGGCGGAACTGGCAAAAAGCCTTTCCCTGGCTCAACAGGAGGCTGCGGTTCTGATCAAACAGGCAGATGAAGAAACTGCGGTTCTACGAGGTAAAGCCGGAGAAAGGTCAGCTGCTGTTGTTGAATATATTAAGGAAAGGATCCGGAAATAATGGCAATTGTACCGATGAAGCATATGGAGTTATACGGTCTAGTTCGTCATCGCTCTTCTTTCCTTTCGGAACTGCAAAGACTGGGTTTGGTAGAATTAGTAGCTCCGGCTGAGGAGGAAATTAGTTCTGAACCGGGAGAAGAACTAAGAAACCAACTGGATCAGATTGAAAATAGACTGGCAGAGGTTAACCGAGTATTAGCTATCTGTGAGCGGTTTGCTCCGCGCAAGCCGAATTTTATTGAACAATTTGCCGGCATGAAGACCGTTTTGACTTGGGAGGAACAACAAAATTATCTAGCAGAAAGAGAAAAGCTTGAAGAACTAAGTAGCGAACTTTTCAAATCTGAAAATGAATACGCCCGGATGGAACAGGAAAAGGTTCAGGTTGAGCGAGAAATTAGCCAGTTGCGGCCATGGATAAGGCTTGATCTTCCGCGTCACGAATGGAAAGGCTCAACTAATATTCAGGTTCTGTTAGGGAGCATTGAGGGAAGTTTAAGCGTTTTTACAGAAGCGCTTGCTCAAGAGGAAATAACATATTCTTATCAAGAGTTAGGCGCTTATGAAAGTCGTTTGTATTTGGTGTTTTTCTTGTTGCGAAAGACCAGGGCTGAGGAAATTTTAAAAAATAAGGGTTTTGTGCCGACTGTTCCAGAAGTTCCAACAGGAACGGTCCAGGAATATTTGGACTTCTTAGTTAAGAAAAAAACGGAGCTTACGGAGAAACTAGAGGCGGTTAAAAACACGATTAAGCGTATTGCCGAGCAACACCAGATGTTTGAGACTTTCTATGATTATTGGCACAACTTAAAACTACAAGTAGAAGCTAATCGTCAATTATTAATGAGTAAAGATGTTTTTGCCTTGGAGGGTTGGGTAGAAGCTGAAAAAGCGGATAGAGTCAAGAAAGTTTTAGAAGCGATGGGGCTTCCTCATTATGTGCTCTTCCGAGCTCCAGAGCCGGATGAGAAAATCCCTATTGCGATGAAGAACTCGACTATAATTACGCCCTTTGAGACACTGGTAGAATCGTTTAGCTACCCGCGACAAGATGAGGTTGATCCCTCATCCGCAATTGCCCCCTTCTTCTTCCTTTGTTTTGGGATTGCCTTGGGTGATGCGGGCTATGGAATGCTCTTAGCATTAATCTGTTCAGTGCTTCTCTGGAAAATGACGATGAAACCCAATGGGAGAAAAATGGCCGGGATGCTACTCGCCAGTGGTTTGGGAGCTGTATTTGTCGGGTTATTGACTTCTAGTATCTTTAGTTTTTCGCCCTATAAAGGAATCTTTAGTTTTGTAGAAAGCCCGCAAATTTTGTTAATTGTCTCCCTAGGATTAGGACTTGTTCAGTTGTATGTAGGGACACTAATCAGTGCATGGATGAATATCAGGGATGGACGAGTGGCAGATGCCATCTGGAAACAAGGATTTTGGCTTTTATTTCTTACCGGAATTCTCTTAACCGTAGGCGCCCCCCAATTAGGTTGGGAGCAATATGCACTCCACATCAAATACGGAACGGTAATTGCAGCAGCCTTATTGATTATTGGGAATACCAGAGGCAAAAAAGGGTTGCTCTCTAAATTAATGGCGATCCCCGGGGGAATCCTTAATATCTATGGTAGTGTCGGGTTTTTTAGTGATGTTCTCTCTTATTCACGTCTGATGGCGCTGGGATTGTCCGGAGGAGTTATGGGTTCGATTATTAATATGTTTGTCCGGATGACCTGGGGAGTACCGGTGATTGGTTGGCTATTTTCAATTTTAATTTTCCTGTTTGGACATGCTCTTAATATGGGTCTAAATGTCCTGGGCGCTTATGTGCATTCTAGCCGTCTTCAGTATCTAGAGTTTTTTAATACCTTTTTTGAAGGTGGAGGGAAACCTTTTACACCTTTAAAAATTGAAAATATAAATATTTTCTTAAAGAAAGAAAGAGAGGTATAAGCGATGTTAGGTTCTTTTTATGCATATCTTGGGGTTGCGATTGCAGTATTATTTTCGGGGTATGGTTCAGCTTACGGTGTAGGGCTTGCCGGTCGAGCTTCAGCAGGGGTGGTTACAGAGGATCCCAAAAAGTTTGGACAAACGCTTATTTTAACTGCCCTGCCAGGAACTCAAGGAATTTACGGGTTTGTGATTGGAATGCTCATGGTCTTTAAGTTTGCGGCCGTTCCCGGACCAATTCCAGTCGAAGCGGGTCTTAGATTTTTAGGCGCCGGGATTCCTATTGGCATCGTGGGAATGCTTTCTGCGATTGCTCAGGGGAAAGTGGCTGCCGCCGGGGTTGGGATTGTTGCTAAAAGGCCAGAAGAAGCGGCCAAGGGTATCGTTTACGCAGGTTTAGTCGAAACTTACGCTATTTTAGCTTTTATTATTTCTTTCTTTCTCTATAATGCAATTAATATTTAGGTGGGATATAAAATGGCCCAAGGATTGACTGAATTAACTAATCATATTCTGGAGGATGCCCGGAAACAAGCTGAAGAAGAAAAAACGCGTAGCTTGGAGGAAGCAAAAAGATTAGCGGAGGATTACCGGAAGGAGACTGCTAAACAGATCGCTTTTCTCCAGGATGACTACCGTCGTCGAGGTCAAGAGGAGAGTAGTAGGCTCATTAGCCGGGCCGAAATGGAAGCAAAACTTCGGTTGCTGGCAAATAAACAAGAAATGGTTCATGCTGCTTTTGAAAGGGCCCTCACTGAGTTGATACAAATGTCTCTGACGGAAAAAGCCGTTCTTTACCAAGACTTGCTATTAGCGGCGGTCGAAGAGGGCAATGAGACTATTGCGGTGTCAGCAACTGAAACAGAACTCTGGGCTAAGATTATCTCTGAAGTGAATCAGAAACTGGCCCAACAAGGGCGAACAGCAAAACTCAACTTAAGAACTGAACCCGCAGACATCAAAGGGGGTTTCCTCCTCTTTAGTTCAATATACGAAGTTAATGCTTCTTTAGAAGCTTTAATTGCCGATCTAGAAGAAAGGTATTATCCGGAAGTTGCCGGCATCTTATTTGAGTAACGGGGGAATGGAGATGGCTAAAAAAGATTATGCCTACGCTGTTGGCCGTATCCGGGTCCTGGAAACCAAATTACTCCCCGTTGGTTTTTTTGAACGTTTGTTGAATACTACTTCATTAGATGAGACTCTTCGTCTGATGGGAGAAACCGATTACGGAAGTAAAGATTGCGACGCTGATTTCGAAAATATTTTAGAAGAACAGCTGTTAGAGGTTTATCATTTTCTCCGGCGCCAAACTTCCGATGCCCCTGAATTGCTTGTCTTTCTTAGACGGTGGGATATTCATAATTTGAAACTATTAGTGGCCGCTGAGGCTGGGGGTCATCCCAGCAGATTAGGGGTTACTCCTTTTGAAGAGCTTGAAGAGATGGTAACTAATTCAGAATATACGGAGTTACCATTAGAATTTAACGAAGTTCTAGAGAATCTACCGGAAGGTGGTCCGGAGCGAGCAGCAGCACTAGATAAGGCATACTATGGTTATGGTCGACGTATCCTCGGGAAATGCTCCCAATTGTTGGGCGATTATTGGCAAACGAGGCTAGATTTGATCAACCTGCAAATCTTTCTCCGTCTGCGCAATGCGAATGCTTCGACTAAAGAGTTTTTTAAATTCATGGTCGAGCCAGGTATAATTGAGAGCGAAAAATGGGCTGAGCTTTTTAATGCTCCTTATCAAAACTTAGCTTTACTTTTAAGTAATTCTCCGTATCAGAACTTGCTTCGTGGGGGAGAAGAGATTTTTAAATATTTACCTTTCTTAGAAAGGGAGACCGATAATTTTCTGTTGGAGATCATAAAAGAAGCCAAAATGATTTCTCTTGGAATCGAACCACTGATCGGTTATTTACTGGCCAAAGAGAGAGAAGTGCTAAATCTTCGTTTAGTATTTGCAGGGAAGAAAAACAAACTACCAGCGGAGACGGTCAGAAGGAGGTTACGGAATGTCTATTTTTAAGATGGCCGTGATCGGAGAAGAAGACCTGATTCGTGGCTTTGGTCTGTTGGGTTTGGACTTATTTCCGGTCTCTACTGGGAAAGAAGCAAGGGATCTGTTATATGGGCTGAAAGATGATCGAGAGTATGGGGTGATCTTTATTACCGAGTCGATCGCCCAGGGATTTACGGAGGAGATAGAAGAATGGGGTAGCAGACCGTTGCCGGCGATGACATATATTCCTGGCTCAGCAGGAAGTGAAGGTTATGCTTTGGAGAGAATCAGGCGTATTGTGGAGAAGGCGGTAGGTGTGGATATCCTAAAGGGAAAAGAGGTCGGTAACAAGTGAATACTGGGAAGATTGTAAGAGTATCCGGACCTTTAGTCGTGGCTGAAGGGGTCCCCGGCGCTAAGATGTATGACGTGGTTCGGGTGAGTGATGAAAAATTAATCGGGGAGATTATTGAACTCCGGGGCGAAGAGGTTTCGATTCAGGTTTACGAAGAAACGACGATGATTGGTCCCGGGGCGCCAGTCTATTCCACTGGTTTTCCTTTAAGTGTGGAACTGGGACCCGGGCTTCTTGAATCGATTTATGATGGGATTCAGCGTCCCCTTGATGTCTTGGCTCTGCAAGGCGATCGGTTGGCCAGGGGTATTGAAGTGCCGGGGCTACGCCGGGATAAAAAATGGCAGTTTAACCCGAGAATTTCCGAGGGGACTGAGGTGGAGCCTGGTGATATTCTTGGGGTGGTTCAAGAGACAGTGGTGGTGGAACATCGGATTATGGCGCCACCAGGGGTCAAAGGGCGTTTAACCAAGATCCTGGCTGGTGAGTTTACAGTAGAAGAGACCATTGCCGTGGTCGAAACAGAAACTGGTCCTCAGGAACTAACCATGATGCAACGCTGGCCGGTGCGGCGCGGACGCCCGTATGTAGAGAAATTGTCACCTGATCGGATTATGACCACCGGACAACGGATTATTGATACTTTCTTTCCGATTGCGCGGGGAGGAACAGCTGCCATTCCCGGTCCTTTTGGAAGCGGTAAAACAGTGGTTCAACATCAGTTGGCAAAATGGGCGGATGCGGACATCATTGTTTATGTGGGTTGTGGAGAACGGGGTAATGAGATGACCGATGTTTTAACGGAGTTTCCCGTTTTGCATGATCCACGGACCGGTGAGGCTTTAATGAAACGAACCGTATTAATCGCTAATACTTCTGATATGCCGGTGGCAGCGCGAGAAGCTTCCGTTTATACCGGAATTACCATTGCTGAGTATTTTCGGGATATGGGTTATAATGTGGCGATTATGGCGGATTCCACTTCCCGTTGGGCGGAAGCCCTTCGTGAGATCTCAGGCCGACTGGAAGAGATGCCGGGGGAAGAAGGCTATCCGGCCTATCTTGGCTCTCGGCTGGCGGAATTTTATGAACGAGCCGGACGCGCCTTGTGTTTAGGTAAGGATCACAGAGAAGGCTCGATTACCGCGGTAGGCGCAGTCTCTCCTCCGGGCGGAGACCTTTCCGAACCGGTAGCGCAAAATACCTTGCGCGTGGTTAAAGTCTTCTGGGGGTTAGACTCTACCCTCGCCTATCGCCGCCATTTCCCGGCGATCAACTGGTTATTAAGTTATTCCTTATATAACGAGCGTTTGGACGAATTCTTCCGCCGTGAAATTGGGGAAGAATGGGTCAACCTACGGAGAGAAGCGATGCGTATTCTACAGAAAGAAGCGGAACTTGAAGAGATTGTGCGGTTAGTAGGGATCGATGCCTTATCTGCCCGTGATCAGCTAACGATGGAGATCGCTCGTTCGATTCGGGAAGACTATCTGCACCAAAATGCTTTCCATGAGATCGATACCTTTACCTCCCTTGATAAGCAATTAGCCATGCTCCGGATGGTCCTGGCTTTTGAAGAAGTTGCTGCGGAATTGCTAGACCAAGGCATGGAAATGAGAAAGATTTTGGAACTACCTGTCCGGGAACGGATTGCTAAAGCCAAACTGATTCCAGAAGATCGGTTGGAAGAATTTACACAGTTACTGTCAGATATTAAAAAAATAACCGCAGAAGATGCCCCCGCCTTGGAGGTGATGTAAATGCTTAAAGAATACCGTACGGTAAGAGAAGTTGTTGGTCCGTTAATGTTAGTGGAGAAGGTCGCAGACGCCAACTTTGGAGAATTAGTGGAGATCCAGCTGGCAGGGGGAGAATTACGCCGTGGGCGGGTGCTGGAGGTTAACCAGGATAAGGCTTTGGTTCAGCTGTTTGAAGGTTCAACCGGTTTAAACCTGTATGATAGTAAAGTGCGATTTCTGGGACGCAGTATTGAATTAGGAGTTTCTCCGGATATCTTAGGCCGAGTTTTTGATGGAATGGGACGACCGAATGATAAAGGGGCGGCGATTATTCCTGAAAAGAAGATGGATATTAATGGAACACCTATTAACCCCTTTACCAGAAATTATCCTTCGGAATTTATTCAAACTGGTTTCTCAGCGATTGATGGTTTAAATACTTTGGTTCGGGGACAGAAACTTCCCATCTTTTCGGCCTCAGGTCTTCCCCATGCGCAACTGGCAGCGCAGATTGCTCGCCAGGCCCGAGTCTTGGGCGAAGGCGAGCGCTTTGCCGTTGTATTTGGCGCCATGGGGATTACTTTCGAGGAAGCCGACTACTTTGTTAGTGACTTCCAGAGAACCGGGGCTATAGAAAGAGCGGTTCTTTTTATGAACTTAGCCAATGACCCGGCTATTGAGCGCATTTCGACACCGCGCATGGCGTTGACTGCCGCTGAATACCTGGCTTTTGAGCTTAATATGCATGTACTGGTCATCCTGACCGATATGACTAATTACGCTGAGGCTTTGCGGGAGGTATCGGCTGCTCGTAAAGAAGTTCCCGGTCGGCGGGGTTATCCAGGCTATCTCTACACTGACCTGGCTACTATTTACGAACGGGCCGGTCGGATCAAAGAAAAAGAGGGTTCGATTACCTTGATCCCGATTCTGACGATGCCTGAAGATGACAAGACCCATCCGATCCCCGACTTAACCGGATATATTACGGAAGGGCAAGTGATTCTTGCTCGCGATCTCCATCGCAAAGGCATATATCCCCCTATCGACGTGCTACCTTCCCTTTCGCGCTTGAAGGATAAAGGAATTGGAAGCGGTAAGACCCGCGAAGATCATGCGGATACCATGAACCAGTTATTTGCCGCCTACGCCAGTGGTAAAGAAGCCAAGGATCTGGCGGTGATCTTAGGAGAAGCTGCGCTTTCTGATTTAGATAAAAAGTTTGCCGCTTTTGCTGATCAGTTTGAAGATCGGTATGTACGGCAGGGTATGGAAGAAAATCGCAATATTGAAGAGACGCTAAATCTTGGTTGGGAGTTGCTCTCGATGATCCCTCGAGGTGAACTGAAGAGAATTCGCCAAGAGTATCTCGAGAAATATCTCCCGACTACAGAGGAGAAAAAATAGAATGATAAACCCGGGATGCTAGTAACCGGGTTGGGGGTGATAGTTTGGAGATTCGAGTAAACCCGACTCGTATGGAATTACTGCGACTAAAGAAAAGATTGGTGACGGCGGTTCGCGGACATAAGCTCCTTAAAGATAAACTGGATGAACTAATGAAAAACTTCCTTGAGCTGGTGGAAGAAAACCAGCGTTTACGCACCAAGGTAGAGGAAGATCTGGCGCAAGCTTTGGATGGTTTTGCGATGGCCCGTGCTGTCATCTCCCGAGAGGTCTTGGAAGCAGCGATTACTACCTCCCGGGGAGACGCTACTTTAACTGCGGGGACTACTTCGAAAATGAGTGTCGAAGTGCCGGTCTTCTCTCTGGAGATGACTCCGGCGCTCGGTAATGGTTTTGGGATGACCGAAACTTCCGCTGAACTGGATGAAGCCGTTAACTTACTGGCGAATAGCTTTACCTCTATGGTGGAACTGGCGCAAGTGGAGAAAACCGTCGAACTAATGGCGGCTGAGATTGAACGCACCAGAAGACGAGTCAACGCTCTGGAATATGTTCTTATTCCGCAATTACAGGAACAGATTAAATATATTACCATGAAACTGGATGAGAATGAACGTTCTAACCTCACGAGGTTAATGAAAGTAAAAGAGATGGTGAGAAATAAGTAAGATGTTTTTTGAATTGATAGTAAGCTTAGGTTTTATTTATAGTTCATGCCTTTCAGGAATCTGCTGAGAACCATGAACTCATTATTTTATAATATGAATGGAAGCTGGAGTGAGAATACACTCGTTAACAGCTTCTATTTTTTTATAATTGTTATATATATAAAAATTATAAAATCAAGCTTACGTTTTAGCTAAGCGAGCTGTAACCGCAGGGGAAAAAGCAGTAAGAGAAGCTAATCGTGGTGATAGTTTAACAATGAGAAAGAATGCCCAAAATGCCTTAACTAGGCAAATGTTTTAAAAACATCAGTGGAAAACCCACAAAACTAGCTTGTACTTTATTCAAGCATCAATCGGCTTTTTCTAGCTGTTGAAGAGCCGATTGATATGTCGCTTCCGCCCTTTCAATTGATTCTATAGCTGAAGCCAATGCTTTTCGGACGTTTTCTACAACTACTATGGTAAACTTACTGCAATCAAAGCAAGAAACGGTAGAGGTATTACTTTTACATATGATTTAGCGCATAACCTAACCTCAATTGAGGACACGTTTGGTAGAAAAGCAAAGATAACCAAAGCAGACGGAAAGATAACTAAAATCACCGACCCCTTAGGGAGAGAATATACTTACGGATATACCGTAGATAACCTGGTATCGTATACCGATCCGGAGGGTAATATTTGGACATATCAGTATGGGCCTTATGGGATGGGAAAATTCAGAGATCCGGATGGTTCCGGATGGACCAACTACTATACGCAATTAGGTGATAAATGGGTCGTAGACTATCAGGAAGATACTACTGGGGCTCGATATGACTTTTCATACGCGCCGGACTTACGGCAAACGATAGTAACCAATCGTCGGGGAGAAAAAGAAACCCACTTTTACAATAACCAAAAATTCTCAGAAGAGATCATTGATGCTGATAACAATTACCTCCGTCAGGTCTATGATGAAAACAACAACCTAGTAGCTTTTACCGATAAAAACGGGAATACCACCACTTATGTCTACGATCAAAACAGGAATATCATTAGGATTACCGATCCGTTGGGGTATGACGTAAACTTTAGTTATAACCAGTTCAACCAAGTGACATCTATTACCGACAAAGCCGGAAATACCACCCGGTACAATTACGACCAAAATGGCAATCTAACTCAAATCAGCTACCCCGACGGGACCCAAAGCAGTTTTGCCTATAACCAATAAGGACTGCTTATCAGCGAGACTGACCAAAAAGGGAATATTATTACCTACGATTATGATGAATATGCAAATATTAAAGCAAAGACTTATCCGGACCGGAGTAAAGAATACTTTGAATACGATGCTGTAGGCCGGTTAATCGTCAGAACCGATCTACGGGGAGGAAAATGGGTCTATAATTATAATAATAGCGATAGAGTAACACATGTTATCAATCCTTTAGGTGAAGTTACGGCCTTTACCTATACCACTGGAGGCAAAGTGGCAAGTATGACCGATATACTTGGACGGGTTACTGAATATAAGTATGATCTCCGTGGCGACCTCATTGCAATAAACGATCCCTTAGGTCAAAAGACAGAATACGCCTATGATGAAGAAGCGAATATAACAAGAAAAATCTTGGCTGAGAAAGTAACTTATCTTTACGAATACGATAACTTGGACAGACTGGTTGCTGTTGTCAACCAGGAAACCGGAATTACCGAAGAAGCCAGGTGATTTGTCAGCAATCTTGCGGTGGAATATGAAGAACAAAATAAACTGGAAAGCTTGTACCGGCAGATCCAACAGCGAGGCGGAGGACTTAACTTCTGGGGTAAATGGTTCTGGAAAGAAGAATTCACCTAAGATCTACCCTGATTGGTGCTTTGTTGGTGAGATCAACTATGCTTATGATGCTCTGGGTCGGAAGGTAAGTAAAGAGATAAACCCGGAGAAGGGTAACAAGGGGAATCGAGAGTATTATCTCTATGCCGGGCTGGGGATTGAGATCATCGCCCAGTATGAAATGGAGATGCATAGTAAAAAACCGGGGAAGGGAAAGAACCCTCACGATCCGGCAGGGGAATTAACACGGGTACAAGAATATTACTACGGAAACGGGTTCCTGCTGGCGGCCAAGACCATTGATAAACCAGAGAAATATGGTTACGGCCCAGGTGGTAAAGGCTGGGGTCATATCGACCCCTTGAAGGATGTAAACTTCTATCACCAAGACGCCTTGGGTTCGGTGATTATGCTCACCGGGCATAACGGGCAAGTGGTGGAGAGGTACGAGTATGATGCCTATGGAGTGGCATATAACGGGAAGTTCGACCATGGTCTGGCTGGGATGGGCAGTAATCCGTATGGGTTTACCGGGAAGCGGTATGATTTGGAGACAGGGCTTTACTCATTCGCTTTTAGGGATTATAACCCGCGGAGCATGCGGTGGAGAAGAAATATATGTTTCTAAGAAATTAGTTTCAGCCTGCCTACAAGAAATTTCACGGAAAGAGCATCTTAATTATCAGAAATTAGTGATTAATTTTATCAAGGAAGCAGAAGAAGCTAAATTATTACAAGAGTAGGAAACGATGCAGAAAAACTATTTAAGTGTGACGCCTTCTACCGGAGGTTAATTTAAAGTTTGCCGGAAGCCTATCCCGGCCTATTGATAACCCTCCTTATTTATCGCCGTAGTGTGAACGGCAATCCGCAATTATTATCTTTCCGTTTTCTATGCGATACACAAGACGGTTAGTATCATCGATGCGCCGCGCCCACCATCCAGATAAATCCCCTCGGAGCGGTTCAGGTTTTCCTATGCCATCGCCTTTATCAGCTGGTTTATTCGATTGAGCGTCTTTTTGTCCTGACTTTGCCAATATAAATAATTCTCCCAGGCAGTATCCGTCCATATTTTTTCCATAGTCGATCAATCCTCTATGAGTTCATGGGCGGTTAGTTTGCCCTCGTTTGCTTCCCGGATAGACTTCCGTAATATCTTCATGTTGGCTTCACTGTAAAACGGGTCAATTCTGGTTGTAATTTCAAACGGAATACCGCCTTCCCGCACCGCTTGACTTACGAAAATATTAACCGCTGCTGAAAAATTCATGCCCAAGCTGTTAAATAGCTTTTCGGCCTGTTCTTTCAAATTGTCGTCAATTCTAATATTTACTTGTGCCATATTTATCAAAACTCCTTTCTATTAATAGAATATAGCATTACCTATACATTGTCAATAGATTCATAGTAAATTATAGCATTTAGAGTATTAATGTTGACTTAAAGTCAATTGATTGACCTAAAGTCAACATTGAAAAGTATTATTAAAATATATAAGTAATTTAATCTACAACTACAATTTGTTTCAGTGTCTAGTTATGGTGCTTATGGGAATATTCTTTGTAAACGAATAGAAACAAGCTACATTAAATAAAGTTAAAAATTTATTGACCGGAAAGGTAAAGGGGGGCTTACTCAATTACAAACGTTTAAAAGTTGTTAATATTGTGAGATTGCTATTCTGGAGAAAAACGCGTATAATGAAAGTAATCAGTTTGAAATGGCTCTTGGAGTTTTACAGTTTCATTGATAGCCGTAGCCATTCTTTTTTTATTTTATGGCTTTAATTCGCAGACAGCGTGAATGATGAGATTGTGAAAAGTCTTTCAACGGTCATAAAAATTACCGTTGATGTGAGGCTATATTGGAATGCAGCTTAAGCGTAATAAAAAAGTAGTCACTCCTAAATAGTGTGAATCGCTCCCTCTTTTTTGTGCCGCGTTTCTGCCAAGAAAGTGATTCTATTAGCAATCCTTTCCCCCTAGTCTGACTTATACCATTAACTGGATATTCATGTTTGATTGTTATTGTTTGGTTAATTTAAGATTAGTTTCCAAAGCTTTGCCGGGCTATTTGTTACTGGAAATACGATATAAAGGATTAGTAAATGAAAAACATGGTCTTTAAAGATTTAAACCTATCAGAAGAGGTACAAAAAGCCCTAGCGGAGAGAGGTTTTCAGGAAGCAACCCCGATTCAATCTCAGTCTATTCCCCATATTCTAAAGGGAAATGACATTATTGGTCAGGCTCAAACCGGTACGGGGAAAACTTGCGCCTTTGGGATTCCTGCGATTGAGATGATTGAGGCGGAGAGTGAGAAGGTTCAAACTTTGATTCTCTGTCCGACCAGGGAATTAGCGATCCAAACGGCGAAGGAATTAAAAAGTGTTGCTAAATACAAAAAGAGTGTAAGAACATTGGCAATTTATGGGGGAGAGCCGATTGAACGTCAGATAACCGCCTTGAAACGGCATCCTCAGATTATTATTGGCACTCCTGGACGAGTGATGGATCATATGCGCCGACGTACGCTAAGGTTTCAAGATTTAAATATGATTATCCTTGATGAAGCCGACGAAATGCTAAACATGGGTTTTCGCGAAGATATTGACACTATTTTGGAACAAGTGCCACCCCAGAGGCAAACGCTTTTCTTTTCTGCTACAATGCCAAAGGAAATAAGGGATCTGGCAGCAAAATATCAAAAAGAACCGATCTTGATTCAAGCCCCTCATAACGAGTTGACCGTTCCCAGCATTGACCAGTATTATCTGGAAGTTAGAAATCCCGCTAAGTCCGATCTATTATCCAGCCTTATTGAAGCCTATAATATTCGCTTAGCATTGGTTTTTTGTAATACCAAAAAGAGGGTAGATGAATTAACCTCTGATCTTCAATCTCGAGGCTTTCGGGCGGAGGCGCTTCACGGCGATATGCGACAGACCCAGCGCGATAAAGTAATGGGCACCTTTCGACGGGGAAATATTAATATACTAATTGCCACTGATGTAGCGGCTCGTGGAATTGATGTGGATGATATTGAGGCTGTTTTCAATTATGATTTACCTGTCGACGAAGAGTATTATGTTCATCGGGTAGGACGGACTGGCAGAGCAGGAAAGCCCGGGAAAGCCTTTACCTTTGTTTCCGGTCGCGAAATCTATAGATTAAAAGGAATTCAAAGGTATACAAAAGCGCCGATTCTCCCTCAGAAGCCACCGACAGCAAAAGATATGGAGGAAAATAGGGCCAATGGTATTTGGGAAAATATAGAAATTCTTATTTCCTCTGACCAGCTTAGTAAACAGATGGAATATATCGAGAAGATGGTGGAGAATATAGTTGTAGATGAGAAGGAAAAGGATCAAACGACTCTTAAGGTCGCTGCCGCTCTATTAAAGATGGTGATGGAACCTAATGGTAATCAAGAAAGATTAGAGGCGGATGGTAACAAAACGCAGAAGTTCGATGCTAACAATGGCATGGTTCGGCTCTTCATTAATGCCGGACGGGATGTTAAAATTCAACCCCGACATATTATTGATGGATTTGTAGCCAAGACAAGCCTTCCAGAGAAGTTGATTGGTGATATTAATATCTATGACCGGTTTACGTTTGCCGAAGTTCCACAGGAATATGCGCCGGAAGTGCTAACTGTAATGAAGAACTATCGAATGAATGGCCGGCGAATTAATATTGAGAAAGCCCGTGCCAGATAGGTCAGTAGTTACTAATTTTGTGCGACATCTATAACCTATTAAAAGCCCTAGGTTTTTATACCTAGGGCTTTTAGTCGGCAACTCTGATCAGGCCTATGTCACTGTCGCGCTCTCTTCAATAAACTTCTGAGCAAAGTCAACAAGAGTATATCCTTAAGATCAGGTATCACTTGCATTTACAGGTATTTCGGATATCCTTTCTTGTCTGCGATTGTCTAGCCATAACGCTACTATTACGGGGGTTGTTCGGTGTCGCGTCTGCGTTTTCCCCCTTCCGTGGGCGCTTCGAAAAAAGCATTATCAAGCTCTACAATACCCGCAAGTATGTAGGAGAAGTCTCGCGAAAAATGGGGATAATTTGACGAATAACAAAGAATTGCTGTAGCCGAAGCGTTGTTGACAGCCAAACATTATGTATTGTGGCTAAATACACGCTTAACGTAATTATGCAATACTCTAATATACTAAAAGATCTCAATTGTATCTTTGGTTAGTTTAACAAGTTCTCCTTGATGTTTCACTACTTCACTTGTTTCGTTAGCAACATTGTCAATCAGCTCGATCTGGCTAATAACCTCCTCGCCTTCCGCTGACAATTCTTGCATTGAGGCTGATACTTGCTCCGTTTGAGCCGAGATGCTTTCAATCGACTCCAATATCTCCAAACTACTCTTTTTAATCGCTTTGGTCTGTTCCAGTTGACTATTGGCAGCCTCAATTAAAAAACTGCTGTTTTTATGGAGATACTCCATTACTGTTTGGATTTCGCCAAACCTTTCATTAACGATTGATACTTCTGCCGTAGATAAACGCACATTATTAATAATAAATTCCAAGGACTCGGAGACCTTAATGATTACCTGTTGCAACCTAGTAATAGTCTCTTTAATCTGCTCTGTAAAGTCTTTAGTGCTTTTTGCCAACTTTCTAATTCTATCTGCGACTACGCTGAAACCCCGTCCATGTTTTCCGGCACGGGCCGCCTCAATACTAGCGTTTAAAGCTAAGAGGTTGGTTTGCTCACTGATCTCATTCATCGCCTCCAATACCTCTTCGATATCACCTATCTCTTCTTTGAGCGTGGTTAGTTGTTGTGATAAGCTTTGGCTTTGGTCAGCATTTTTATTGATTTTTTCCAACGAACCGTTGACATTCCTTGATAACCCCTGAATCTGGATAACTTTCTCTTGTATACTAGCCTGATTAGCTTCCAGACTTTCAAGAATGGTCTGAGCTTTGTCAGCTAACTCACTCACAAAACGACCGGCTTGAAGAATACCGCTGTTAATCATTTGTACTTGATGGGAACTATCCTCCGCTCCGGCGGCAACTTCCTGCATACCATGGGCCATGTTATTTAAGACTTGTTGTAATTGTCCGATTGAATCGTTAACCATTTTCATGTAGCGTAAGGTATCAGTCGCCCCTTGCAAGGATTTATCCGCTGCCTCTCTAACTGGTAAAAAGGCTCCTTTTATCTTGCGTAAAATCGGGATAATAACCAAGGTTAAGAGAGCAATAATAAAAGCGTTAAAAAGTAAAACTCTTATTATTAGTAGCTTGACGTTACGTTCTGCTTTGGCCACATCATTACTGAGCTTTTCATCCATCATCGTGGCTACATCATCCATACATAAGGTAAAATATATTAGCGATCCATTTAGCATGATAAGCCCGTTATATCCGCTTTCCTCCGTCCATTTTTCACTGTCTTCCCTAACCCTCGCCGCTAATGTCTGGAATTCCTCAACCTTTTCCGGAAAAGTAGTCTCCAATATCGGAATTAAGTTATCTTCCGCCTCCACTGCTATACCGGCAAAGCCCTGAATTGTAAAATGATCTTTCAACTCAATGTTTCCAATCTGAATCAAGCGTTTCAGATAATCTGCGTTTAACTGGGCCATTCTAATCTCATGCACAAACTTATCAAACTGCTGTCTAATAACATAGTTTTCAAAAATTGCATGATGTATTTGTCAAGTGAAAAGTA
>DHOO01000106.1:4256-4594 GCA_002409975.1 Firmicutes bacterium UBA5388 | reverse complement strand
CCCGGCAGCTCGGGAGAATGCGGCCTATAGCAGCCTGGTCTTTTGTGCGGAAAAAGCGAGGACGGAACGCTTAGTTTCCGGGGCGGTATCGGCTGGGGCTGCATTATACTATCTATTTGCCGAACCTAATTATTACTACGAAGTGAACAATAATAAGTACTCTGGTCTGATGTTTGCCGCTGCGGCCGCATCAAGTTTTTTCATCCGAAGCGCGGAAGAAAAAATTCTCGATCAGTACGAGCGTGGACAAGGTTATTCGGCGGCTGAAGGGCAACATCGCCCCAGTCTCAGAATGGGTTTGTTACCGAACGGTCGTGTCACTGCGGTGTACAGCTATC
>DHOO01000106.1:0-4062 GCA_002409975.1 Firmicutes bacterium UBA5388 | reverse complement strand
CCGGTCGAACCAAAGCCATAAAGCCGGAAATTCGCTTTATTGCTAAACGAAAAAGAAGCTTGCCGTCAATCAATAACCGGTAAGTAATAAAGAATCTTCCACCTTTGCCTTATTACTGGTAAATCCGTCTTTGAGCAGGAACTGAAGCCTCCGGTTTTGAATAGAATCATTAAAATTATTGGGAGGCTTTAAAATGAAAAAGACCATGATCGCACTTGTTTTTGTACTCCTTCTTCTAACTATGAGTTGTAGTTCGGTCTTAGCCGGTGGGATGGTAAAACTGGGGATCGAGCCGAACGGCGCGCTTTCCACCAAGATCAGCGGTTATATGTTGGGCTATGAGGTTGAACCTGGCCCCTCCGTCACCGGCGAATATCTCGTTGCCCTTAATGAAAAGGTACAGGTCGGCGGTGGTTTAGAGTACCAGTTGAAACGAAATGTCCAGGGGCTGGCGGCTGGTTTCAGTTTTATCCCGCTCTATGGGACTGTCAAATTGAAGGCGCCGTTAAGCACCAACCTTAACACCTATTTTACCGGTAAAATCGGGTATAATTACCTGATGCTTGACCAAAGCGTAGAAGGTTTTGATTACGGTGGCGGTTTATATTACGGGCTCGGGATCGGAATTGATCTAAACAGTAAGTATGCGGTGGAAGCGGAATATTCGGTGAATAAAGGCGAACTTAGTTATATCTTAAAACAGCCTTTTCATTATTCAAAAATCCGGTTAGCGGTAGGCTATAACTTTTAAGATAACAAACAAAGACTTGCTATGATATGCTCCCTGTCAAAAGACAAGTAAATACTTTGATCCAAAGGTCTGATTCCTGTAATCTGGGGGAGTCAGGCCTTAGTTTTTCCGGGATGCTGGCCGCTTACGAAAAAAACCTTTTTTTAGTGGTGGTTGGAGGTATCTTTGGCGTTTTTCTTAATCTTAAGGTAATCCGTAAAAGAAGTAGTAGGTAGAAGTCTACGTTTTAAAAGCATATTATTCCATATTTGGTTACCATCAGTTTTATCTATTAAATTAGCATCAAAGGCAGATATAAGAATGTCGCCTGTTGTTATATGTTTTATTTGATATTTCTTGATATATTTCTGAATGTCTTTCAAATTATTACTAGCAATAATGCCATCGTACACTTTTGCCAAAGCTAAAGCCGCTGCTTCACCTGTGCCAATGGCAATTTCCCCCTTGGGAGAGGAAATTGCCATTTTGTAATACAATAGATATTCTTCAGTATTAGTTAAAATAGATTTTGTTTTTATATCCCCATTAGACAGTAAAGCGGCAATTTTAACTTTTATATGTGGTATGCTTGGATTGGATAGTTCATTAAAAACTTGTTGAGGTATTATGATTTTACCGGGATATAAGCTTAATAATATGTTTTCCTGACGCACCCATAAGAAGGAAGAGAGACAATCCGTATCAAAAAACAACTGCTTAGTCATAACGCTCTTCCCCTTCATTGTTTAAACCGTAAACAATATCAGCTCTGAAAGCAGCTAATAAAAGTTCTTCATATTTACCGTGAGATATCAGTTCGTTCTCCCGCAATTTTTCTACTAATTCTATATAGCGTCCCAAAGTATAATACTGCTTCTCTGAGGGTGTTGGCTGATATAAACGGGAGTCAAAACCAAGTTTAACTGCGGATGAAATAATTCCGGTTTTCATAGTTCCGGTCTGTTCAAAAGATAAGTAGCCGTCGTTTATCAATCGCCATAATGTTGCTTGTCTACTCAATCCATAATATTGTTCGATTCTTATAACATCATTCAGATTAAGATTATTCTTCTCTGTCTTAAGTTTTTTATTGATAAAATCTTTTAAAGCTTCATAGGGGGCTAAAAAGTACGAAGCAAACATATTCGCCTCTTTCTCTTGCGGGTTTTTACTCAGATCAAGATCTTTTCCGCAGATGATGCTTTTAAAGTTATCATGGAGGAACAAATGGCATAATTCATGGGCTGCTGTAAAACGTTGTCGGCCATAAGTTGATGTGGAATTAATCGACATCAGTTTTATTCTACCATCTCGGATACTCATACCACTGATTCGTTCACTCATGGGGTAAAAAACAACGGTTAGATCGTCGTTATTATTTAGTATGGAAAAAATATCAATTGGAGAATAGGCATCTCCAAAGTGCTTGCGAAGGCTAATCGCTTCTGCATTAATTTCGATCTTCTCTTTCACGATTCCATTTCCTCCAATAAACCTTCCATGTAGCGTAGATTTAAAGCCAGCTTATTAATGGTCGCGATGGTGTCTAAGTCTTCTGCAGTAATATTAGTGGCGCGAAGCACAATGGGTATCGGAGAGTATTGACTTTCCGGATTAGTAAAGTAATCAAGAGAACATCCCAATAGATGCCCCGCTTTCTCAAGGAGATCGGCGCTAAATTGTCGCTCATTCTTTTCACATTTAGATATATAGCTTTGGTCTACATTTAAATATTCGGCGATTTGTTCTTGAGTAAGTCCGCTTTGCTCCCTTAACTCTTTAAACCTTTTTCCAATCAGTTCAAAACTGACCATGGAACTCCCTCCTCTCATAAATAGTATATGTTTATATTGTCATAAAATCAACATAATTATAATAATATTTATGACAATATTTCAATTTTCTTGTTAGCGCTGCTTTTACTAAAATGAATAATTGGACGGAACGATTTTAAGGTTTTATCTGCTTTTAATTTCTGGTTTATGTAAAAATGGCAGTTGGAATTGAGCGAAAGCGCCCGCACTCAGGGGCGCTCTCTAATAATATGGGCTATTATAGTTTAGTATTGACATACTAAAAGAATTTTAGTAAAATATAACCATAAAAAGGAGCGGAAAGGAGGATCTTTTTGAATATAAAAATTGATTTAGCTTTGAACACCTTATATCAGAGACAAATCTATTCTAGAGAACAGCTATTAAACGAGATGCTGCGCGTGAAATTGACTCACAGTAAGTTAAGAGAAGACGCAAGCGCGATCAAAGATAAAGAAAAACTGTTTCAGTTGATGAAAGAACATACTGAAGAAGAACTGGGCTTCTTTCCTGCGGACCGCGATGATTTTCTGGAGATTTTTGAAGCGCTCAAGGAGATCGATTTAATCGAGTTTGCTCTTGAAATATATAAGGATGATCGTTTGGGCGCGATAATTTCCCCGGTCTATGTGAGCCGATATATCGGCAAGAGACTCCAAAAGTTGCAACCGCGGAAGATCCTTATTACCGAAGCGGAGAAGCATTTATCCGGGCTGAAAGATCTGATTAAGCAACTCCCCGAAGCCAAACTGACCTTAACAACCCAGCAGAAACCGATGTATTCCCTTTTGAAACTGGTCTTTGGCGCGTATAAAAATACAGCGATTCGCTTGGAGTCAATTTATACCGAGTGTTTGCCGGATGAGACCTTCGACTATATTTACTGTTTGCCCTCCTTTAGCTATAAACCGGAGGACTTAGGGAGAAAATTTCTGACCAACGAAAGCGATGGGATCGCTGTGGAGAATATGCTGGAACATTTAGAGGCACAAGGGGTTTTGGATATTATTGTTCCCGCTAAAATAACCTTTGCCGGACAAGGATATGAAAAGCTTAGGTCTCATGTGACGGAGAAATTTAGTGTGAAGAGCATCTTTATTTTACCGGAAGGGACTTTTAGACCGGCGACCGCCATTAAAACCTATTTGCTGACCATTACCCGGGAAAAACAAAGCACGGTTGAGATCGGGACTTTTAAGGCAGAGAAGGAAGTGTTGGCGGCAAAAGAGCAGAAGAAGCTCTCTGCCGATCAATTCTTGGCCCATAAGGACTGGAGAATCGAACTCCTCCTCTCGGAGGATGATGAATATATTCAAAAGTTTAAAGATTCACCTTTAAAAAAGATGAAACTGAAAGAGGTTGCCGAAGTATTTAGAGGTAAATCCGTTTTAAAAAAAGATACTACTCTGGGCAGTATTGGCGTGCTTAATCTTTCTAATATTGAAGATGGAGAGATTGATTACTCGGGTTTGGATACGATCGAAGAAGAGGAACGTAAAATCAAACGTTATGAACTCA
>DHOO01000129.1 GCA_002409975.1 Firmicutes bacterium UBA5388 | reverse complement strand
CCTGGATTTGATGGAAAAGATCCAATATGTTGGCTCTTTGATAGTTCGGATAAACGTCATCTATGGTGTATGGATTTAGTAACTACTCTTGCCGTATTAAAGAATGGGCTTGAATACCCCCTGCTATGGAGGATTTGGGTGAAATCCGAGAACCAAAAAGAGAAACAGAATAAGCTTGAATTAGCAAAACAGATGCTTTCCGAGATTCGGAAAACAAATAAATCTCGTCTTTGGGTTGCTATGGACCGCTGGTTCTTCTGTAAAGACTTTTTCAATTGGTTGCTAGAGCAGGGTTTTGATTGGGTAACTAAGGCAAAAAGGAATACTGTTCTTTATCGAGAGATTGAACATCCTATTTGGTCCAGAAAAATCTATGTGAAGGTTTCCTCTATGGAACTTTTATAAGAAATCTACCCTAAGCTTAAGGTGTTAGGAAATAAAGGTTTTGTAAGCATTCCGGATATTTTCATTAAACTTCCTTACAAAGTGTATAACAAAAAGGGAGAATCAGTTACAACATATAGATATGTTCCCATTGCCGCAGTTGCCGGGTCGTTTGAGCATTCCTCTAACGATCAAATACTTTCTCAAGAAGATCGGGCAGTTACGTTCCATAATGCGTATTTATTGATTAGCAACCGTTGGGATGAGTTAGACACAGCGGCAGCAACATATTTAAAAAGATGGAAGATCGAAGTTTTCTATCGCTTTGCTAAACAGGAACTAGGTTTAACCTCTTGTTATGCTCGTAATGAATCTGCTCATTTAGCTCATATCGAACTACCGTTTTTGGCTCAAACTTTACTATGCTATGCAGGGTGGGTATTAAATTAAATAAAGAAGGCGCTGAGACCGCCCCCACACACTGCGACATGGTTAAGAGCTTTTTCAACGCCTGTTGTCGAATTTGCTGTGAGAAGCAGCAAATCCAATTCTATTTTGACACAACAGTGACGTTGTTTGCAAGTCTTTTTCAAGATTTATGGCCAACTTTTATTGATTTGCGTCTTTGGAATTGGAATTATTATCCACTAACTGCATAAGTTCTGTAATGATAATCTTGATTATTTAATTGAAAGGATTGAAGATAATGGCAGTATCAGCCCATCTTGGACATGGAGTAATTATGAAGAAGAGTGGGAAAAAGCTAAAAAAGAATGGACAGGAGTATTAACATTAAATGCATTAATAGCTTTAGATAATTTCAAGAGATTAGAAAAATAAAAATAGCAGGGTAAGTGCTTACCACAACACTATATAGTCGTCAACGTTAACTTCCACTTGGCCCGAGTAAAAAATAAAGTTAACGTTGATTGACAAGCTTCGAAGTGTTTTCTAGATTGATTAAATACAAGCTTAGGTAATTATCCAATTCCCTCAAAACACGAGACCTGGTTATATATCTAAGCAAATATTAAAGTCTGGTGCTCCCTCTTGTCAAGAGGCGACAAAATATATAGAATAATTTATAGAAAGATATGTCAGTATAGTAATTTTGAGGTGGAAATGATGCTCAGACAAAAACATTTAATCCTTTTTATTCTGATCTTGTTGGTCTTGACGACATTTAGTACAAAAGGTTATACCGGTTCTTTCTTTGACACACTGGAGTTAAGCTTGGAGAAAAATATTGGGCAGAATGGGTATCAAAGTATCATCGCTCAAAAAAAAGTTATTCATCTGCCGGAAGAAGAAGCAGCTCATTTAAATGCCATTTTTAAGAGTTTGGTTAATACCTGTCGAAGAAAAGGGGAATTAGAATTTACTTTGACTGTAGTAGAGGATAAGACAGTAAACGCTTTTGCTTTACCGGGCGGCTATATTTTTGTTCATACCGGACTTTTGTCTTTCGCACAAACTGATGGAGAGGTTGCTGGGGTACTTGCTCATGAAATTGCGCATGTTGATCGGAAACATAGTATGAATGCGATTAAAAGACAGATCGGGATGTCTTTATTATTGCAATTAATTTTAGATAAAAACAAGTCCAAAGAAGAGATGGCTAAGGTAGGAAACTTCGCCATCAATATGTCCCAATTGGGGTATGGTAGAGAAGCGGAGTATGAGGCTGATCGATATGGAGCCTATTTCATAGAAAGAGCCGGTTATCAAAAAGAAGATCTCCTTAATTTCTGGAGACGAATTCAGGGAGAAACCGGCGGGAAAGAAGATCCGCTTTTCCTCCAGCTTTTCTCCACTCATCCGCCAACAGCGGAACGGATAAAAAGAATAGAGGCTTTGTAATTTTTAATATAAATTAGCTTACATAATGCTTTGGCCTAACAGTAAATAATTTTAGTTTTTATTATAAAGCTTTCTTAACAAAAGCAATCGGCTTAAGGAAAGGAATAAAAGGGAAACTTTTGGGATAGTAAAATCTAAATTGTTATGATAATGGTATGGGGGCATTTAAAGTAATTATCTTAAAATAAATTATACTTCTAAAATGGACTCAGAATTCCTATCCCTTTGTTGCTGATAATTCTTTCTGACCAGATCTTCTGAATAATTAGCGTAACAGTATGCGCACAGATGCATACAGGTATTGTACTGACCAATATCTTTGCTGACAATACACCCACAAGACTTTCTTTGTCCTTTGTCTTTAAGGTTTATTTTCTGATTGTTTACTACTGCTGACCTTCGGGGAAATAAGGTAGGTTGCGGTTTTTGATATCCTAGAAAGTTCATTAAAACATAGTCATCCTTAAAGAGTTCGATCATCAAGTCATCGTCAATACATTTGTTGGTCTTGATCCCGAAGGTTGATAGATTTACCTCTTCCCCGCAGGTGGCGATCTGTAACTGCCAATTCTTATTAATCCGTTGAAGCCCGGAGGCTAGGAGCAACATATTTTCCTGGTCAAATTCATGATAATCGGGAAAACCACTAGCAATAAGATTACGACGGACCCGTTCATAAACGGAGATGTCAGCAAAACTGATTACCAATTTTTCTGTATGATTATGGAGCAGTTCCCCTACAGCTTGTAGTTTCTCCAGCAAGCGTTCTACCGTTAAGTCTTTACTTAGGATTAAGGGGTCGAAGCGCCAGATGACTTTCTTCTTTCCTATTTTCTTGGCTAATCTTTGAAAGACTTGAATCCTCTCTGAAAGCTTTGGAAGATTCGGTTCCAATCCTTCATCATCATAATCATTAACGGTAAAGGTAAAGTAGTAATTAATCCCTGCGGCCTCAAGTTCAGGAAGGTACCGGAAAAAAGGATAGGGGTTTTTTGTCCAGAAAACAATAACCCGAGTGTTGGCAAAAGAAACATATTGTTCCTGCCGGTTGAAAGGGTTAATCCATTTGACATAACCCGCGCGCAGCCTTTGCATCAACCATTCACCATAAAAGGCCGGAATATCTGTTGCGCGACTGGCGGAGATAATCACAGGCGCCACCGCTGGTTTTACACCTTTTTTAGTCTCAACCTGAACTCGATCCCATCCTTTAAAAGACATGTTTTACACTCCTCCTTGAATTCACGGCCAGATAAAGAGTATGCGGAGCGGGTACTTACTTTTTTGAATAACAATTTTACGAAGTGAATATAAGTAAGCAAGAAAAAGAATAATTAATCAGTCAACGATCTCAAATCCTTCTCGAATTGCGGCGAAGTCGCTCTCATAATTGTTCCAGACTTCAGTGGAGGAGTTAAAGACAAAGAGATAACCACAGTCGTTGTTGATAATAATCCAGTTTTGTTGCTTAAATGTCTTTCCGTGTTCATAAGTCCAGGTACCAATGGCGGCGGGATAGTCATTAATCTCCCCGGACTCTTGACTGATTAAAATAAAACCCGGTAACACCTGTCCAAGCACAGGTATTCTTGAACTTAAGATTTGAGCGCCGATGGTGCCCTCTGGGACACTAAAGGGAAGTAAGACTATTTGTGTCTCTGGCCCAGTGGTGTTAACTACTGCCAGCATCAGCATACCCTGCTCCTCTGTTTCAATGAGTTGGTAACCTTTAGGAATGGTTAGCCGGCAGCGGTAGTCAGCATTGGTGTAGGTTTGCCCTTGAATACCTGTGTGCAGGGTAACGGCGGGCTTCTCTTCTTCTGCTAGAGATACATCCTCAATGATAATTCCTAGTTTGCCGATGAGACCCATACGAACTTTCTGAGTTCCCATCACTTCTGGGCTGTCAACGAACTTGAGGAGCAGGGCGTCAGGGGCTAATTGATTATGGGAGGGATCCACCGCCACCCACTCGCCCAACCACACTTCATTCCATAAATGACCCACCCAAACACCGTCTTGGTAACGTTCACCAAGGGCTATCTTAGTTGGGAGACCTGCTGCGCGGGACATCGCGGTAAAAAGGATTGCATACTCCGCGCATTTTCCCTTGCGCTCTACTAGAATCTCTTTAGTGGTGAGGGTCTGTGGGATCATTTCTGGTTGAATATTTTGATAGAGCCAACTAAGGATCTTCTGCGTGACTAGCCAACCGTCGATTTCTTCGCCACAAATCGTCTTCACCAATTCTTTCACTTCTGGAAGAGAGGGAGCAATGAATCTGGTATCAGCGAGATAGGGGGCAAATTTGCTCTCAGTGAGCGGCAGGGTGACCCGGCCACTGAAGTCCCGCTGGTCTTTGCTGATCTCGAGGAGTGCTTCATGGGTCGTTGCTGTTATGGTGTGGTCGAGAAGCCTTTGCCGGTTATCAGTGAAATTAAAGTCGGCGAAATCAACATCTTCCCAGATAACTTTGATTTTACTGCTCAAACTCCGGAAAGGATGTGTTATGCGGATGTTACCAGGGACCAGTAACACATCAAGTGAGAGGGCGCTGAGTTCAGGAATTTCTTCTTTCTCTACTTTTCTGGCGCTCAGGTTTTGGAGAGGATTATAACTATAATAAACATCTCCGTCTGCTGAAACGAGCCAGGTGGTTTGGCCTGGTTCCTCTTCAATGAGGGAGAAGACGGCTACCGCTTCTCCTTGATACTGATAGGTGGCTTTCTCCTCTACTTTAAAAGTGAAATTACTCAGGCTATTGCTTCCGTAATCCCAGACCTTGGCGGTATATTTTTCCCCAACCAACAAACCCTTGGTTTCCGCTATGTAGTTGAGAAAAGATTCTTTGAAATATAGTGACCCAGTTTCCTCTGGTTGGAAGACACTTTGAAAATCTTTACCATCCGGACCAGTGGTGACTATTGTAATTTGACCATCGGTCAATGTGCCCGTAATCTGATTTTGTTTTCCACCCAGATCTGTTATGATTTTGTAGGCTTTTGCTAAATAATGCTCATCCACACATAGCTCTGCGTAGATGTTCATCTTTTGTGCGGGGCCACCGAGGATCTCCAGTTGTAAAACACCGTTGCTGGTATAGAGGTATCCTTCTTCTGTACGAAGGTAGCGGTCGAAAGAAAAGCCTATCGCTTTCTCCTCTTGCTCAAGCAAAGACCAAGTCTCTGAGAGCGTAGTCTCTGTTGCATTGACGTTTGTTATGAAGAGAAGAAGTAAAAATGTCAGAAAAGTAGCTTTGAGCAGAGGGTTTCTTTTTATTAATAAGTTTATTTTCATCAAGTAGCTCCTTCCATTAAGAATATATTTCCAATTAACAACATTCTTCTCTTGTTTCAATAATCCTTTTTCGGTGAGCCTTTGGCCTTTAATCTTTGGTTAAGGAAGGGGATTGATTAGCGATCAATTAGCCCAATTCAATCAAAGGGGGCGAAATATAAGTTAAATAAGTGAGTTAGGCAATTCCTTAAAATTGTTGAGGAGGGGTTTATGATGAAAACAAGGCAAAACTATAAAATCATTACTTATTTGCCAGTTTGGCGCGGTAGAGAATGGACAGCTAAAGAGATTCAAGGGAATAAATTAACGCATGTAATTTTGTCTTTTGCCCGGATTGATAACGAATTTAGAATCTCCGATCTGGATGTGCGGATCAAAGGCGTGCCGGATACCGTTTCCGCTCAGACTATTGCAGAGAGAACATGGTTTGAGATGGATAAGGTACGAAAGAAATATCCAAACCTGAAAATAATTGTTGCGGTTGGAGGTTGGGAAGGGGAAGGTTTCTCTGATATGGCGGCAACGGCTCCTACCCGAGAGATTTTCGTTGATAGCGTGGTCGAGTACATGGAGAAACATAGGTTGGATGGGATCGACCTGGACTGGGAGTTTCCAGTAAATGGGGCGATGGGAGCAATTAAATGCCGGCCGGAAGATAAACAGAATTTTACTTTATTACTTCAACTCCTTCGGGAGAAACTCGGGAAGAATAAGGAGATCTCTTTTTGCGCTAGCGCGGCAACCTGGTTCAAAGACATAATTGAATTGGAAAAAGTTCATCCGTTAGTGGACTCGATTAATCTAATGGCTTACGATTTTTGCGGTCCCTGGACTAAAATTACAGCGCACCACACCAATCTCTATTTAAATAAAGAAGATCCTATCAACGAGGGAAGTCTCTCTTCCGATTTAGCCGTTAAACGTCTGCGTGAAGCCGGAGTGCCCGCCAATAAGACTGTTTTAGGAATGGCTTCTTATGGCCGGGAGTTTTATCAGGTGGAACCGGGGAAGGATGGTAATGGTTTATTTCAAAGCTACAATGGGACTATCTGGCGGGCCGGTTCAATTCCATTTAAATACTTAAAAAAATATTATATCAACAAGAATGGTTTTAACCGTTATTGGGATGATGCGGCCAAGGCTCCTTTTCTTTATGATGGCGCCACTTTTATTACCTATGATGATGAAGAGTCGGTTCACGAAAAAAGCAAATATGTAAAAAGAGAGGGTTTGGCCGGGGTAATGTATTGGGAATATGTGAGTGATATTGATGGGGATCTATTAAAGGTAATCGCGAAGAGTTTGACGAAGTAGTCGCCCACGCTTATATACATAATTATTTGAAGAACATTCCTTTTGGTGGCAAATTGAAACTAACTTGTTAGATCACAGAATGTTCTAAAGAAGGGTCTATCTGAAAAGCAAAAGTTCAGATAGATTCTCCAAAGGTAAAAAGCAGATTATTTCCCTTAGGGAATTGATTTTTCAGCAAAGGGAATATTAACCGAGAAGGATTCTTGATAAGCGAGGACGATTGCCTTGAAGCGCAAGAAAATGTTTCAAGATAAACTAATATTTGGCGCTCTTTCTGGGGTAGCGGCAAATGTGATCATGAAAATTCCACAGTACATTCTTTGGAAGCTAAAAATGATCAGACATCCTCTTTCACACTATGCGGCAAGCTTATTTTCGACTTCGGAAGCGGTGCATTCCCTTCGACTGGGAACGCTTATTGGGATCATCGCTTGTACAGTTTATTGCGCCTTTCTGGGAATTGTTTTTGTTTATCTCCTTCATTATACGGGTAAACGTTTCTTTATAGCCAAGGGATTGATTTATGGCGCCTTTTTGTGGGTTTTTTCCTACGGGGGGCTTTGCTCTTCATCCTTGGTCAAGCTGAGTCAACTCCCTAAGTTGCCAGAGGAGATCATCCTTTTCCTCTTGCTTCATCTGGTTTTTGGGATAGCGCTGGGAGGCTTTGCACAAAAATTTGACAAAAGATTAGAATGAATAAACTTTAATGCGAATTGGATTTCCCTTTTCTTCTCGTTACCAACAGATAAATAAGGAGGGAAGAAGGGACGTGTAATAAACCTAGGAGCCCCCAGAGCCAAGCGTTCTCCCCTCGTTTACGGGCATCAATAAAGATCCAAAGAGCTTGACAAAAAATCAGCACAGCTATGAGCAGATATACCCACCAAGCCATTGTTTTCATCTCTCTTGTACCTCCTTTCTCCGGTAAACCGGGGCGAATAAAATAACGATGGGCAGTAATAAAGTGGCGGTTTCGAAGAAGATAGCGACTGGAAGAAGGTAGCCGGCGCGCAAAATATAACCGACCATTGTTAAGAAGGCTAAGGCTACAGTAATAAAGATAAACGTTTCTATAATAAACACTTTTTTGGTGGTAGCCATCGTCTTACGAACCAAATCTGTGAAATAGGAAAGGGGGGGTGTTTCGATCCTTGCCAGCTCTCTCTCCATCTCTTTCGCAAATTCATTGAGGGGTTCTTTCAAACTGGAGAGAGCAGAGTTAAACTCTTCTTCCCCCCAGTATTTTTCAACTTTTTTTGTTTTTTTTAGATTACTGGGTAATTTTTTGCTGGATAAGGAGTTTCTAACCCTCTTCTCCTTTTGCTTCCAGTACCGACTCATAATGCTCACTCCTCCTTAATTAATCATGATGTCCCTTCGAACATGATGCTTATCATTATCACTCCTTACATTCCTCCGCAGGTAGTTTCTCCTTTAACATCTCTTGTAGCTGACGCAGACCTGAAAATAAGCGGGAACGGACAGTTCCAATCGGTATTTTTAGAGTAGAAGCAATCTCCTGATAAGAATAATCATAATAGTATTTAAGGATAAGAGGAAATCTTTTTTCCACCGGCAACCGGAGCAAAGCCGGTTTGAGATCAACGGTCATCCCTCCCGGCAAATTTGGGGAATACTCTTGAGGTTCGCGTTCGATTAAGGCGCCATATCTTTTTTCGAATAATTTCCTTCTCCGTAATTGATCCCGGTAGAGGTTGGCGCCAATGGCAATTAACCAGGAAGAGAAAGCGGCTTCTCCCCGGTATTGTTGAAAGCTCTTAATAGCTTTAACCATGGTCTCTTGTGTTAGATCCTTAGCCAGTTCGGTGTTTTGAGTAATTTTCAGGAAATATCCCAGGACCTTTAGATAATTTTCTTGAAGCAAGAGGGCTAAAGCTTTTTCTTGATCCGTTGGCGACTCTTCCCTCTGTTTTCTTTTATTGATGATTAATTCACCCCTGCCTGTTCTTAACGTCAGCCGCTCGAAGTTAGCTAGCGAGAAGAAAGAATGATTTTAGCGGGTAATAATAGAACTTTCTATAAAACCTGACTGGCAAAAAGTTTGTCACGGTTCAAGCGCTCTCCGACTCTTTTAATAAAAATAAGATCGATTAGCCATAAACTAGCGCCTAGCCACCAGAGAAAAACGGTGTTAACCAGAAGAAGGCCGGTGATCTGCCCGACAAACAAAACGAGGACCGGCAGGATGACGAGGCCTCCCAATTGATATGCTTCTTGGAACCCTTTGACCTTGGCCGAGATCAAGACGTTAACAAAGACCGCACCCAGGCTGAGGGCGGGAGTAACCCAGAATAAAAGGATCAGCCAGTTCGGCTGAGGAAAGATAAGCGCGTGAAAGAGCGGGTAGGCGGTAAGGTTTACCATCAGGCCATATAATAAAGAGCATAAGATAGTCAGGAAGAAAGCGGGTAAAAAAGCGGAGAGAATCTTGGCCCAAAACAGGCTAGGAAGAGCTACTGGAGCAAATAAAAGACTTTCCATGGTCTTTCGTTCCTTTTCGCCGGCAAAACTATTTGCGCCGATGACGCTGGCGGCCATCAGTGGTATAATTAGGAAAAAGGGGGCAAACAGATAATTAACGGCAAAATAAATCATTTTTTTATTGACGGTGTCGAAAGAAAGGATTATCTCCCGTAGCGCCCCCGGGGGTAGATTGTCCAACAGTTTTAAGATCGTATCCATATTACCTATTGTCGTTAATTCGTAAAAACGAGCGGGAATAATTAAGACCCCCGGTAAGACCAGACTAAAGATGATCGGGATCAGTAGCATCGGCAACCAGATCTGAACATTACTACCGATTGCCATTATGTCTTTTTTAATTATAGCCTTCACGGCTCTAGTCTTCATCTTCTTTCCTCCCTAATTTTAAAGTATAAGGCTTCCAGATCTCTCCCGCTCATCTCTACAGAGTAGACCGGAGCGACAAGTAGAATCTCTTTTAAGAGGAGAGGGATATCATCCTTTTTTTCTAATTGGAAGTGGAGATATCCGGGTGCTCTATTTTCTATCCGATAACCGGCAAATTCTTCCCCGGAAGCCTCTAGCCCGGTTTCTACTTTGAGGCTGATACTTCTTAGATATTTCTCTTCTAATTCAGTAAGGATACCGGTCTCTAAGAGCCTACCCTGATGGATGAAGATAAAACGATGACATAAATCCTGCACCTGTTTAAGCAGATGGGTGGCTAGAAGGACGGTAACTTGATACTTCCGGTTTAGTTCTTTGATATAGTTAATTAGATCTCTGGCCCCTTCCGGGTCAAGGCCATTAGTGGGTTCATCTAAGAAGAGAATCTCCGGGTTATGCAGGAGAGCTTTAGCGATGCCCAAACGCTTTTTCATTCCTGAGCTAAAGATCCCTACTTTTTTCTTAGTGGCATCGCTCAAGCCGAAGTCGGCGAGTAGTTCTTTTGCTCGAGACAGTGGTGACTTGACCTCGTAAAGCTCAGCAAAGAAAAGGAGATTATCAAGGGCGGTCATATTCTCATAAAGACCGGCCGATTCGGTTAGGACTCCGCATCGTTTTCGCACTTCATTTCCAGCGGTGACCGGATCGAAACCGGCTACAGAAATTTGACCGGAATCCGGATAAATCACTCCATTAATCAGACGGATCGTGGTAGTTTTTCCGGAACCATTCGGTCCTAGAAAGCCCAGGATCTCTCCTCTTTGCACGGAAAAAGAGAGATTGTTAATAATCTTTGTTCCAGTGAAAGTTTTATTTATTTTCTCCAGGCGAATTATTTCTTTCTCCATTATATATCACCTCACTACTATGACGAATAAGAAATGGAAATAGTTCATTTGGGGATTAGACAATTTCTTAAATTTAAAAAGACATTGTTTGTTTTAAAATTATTCTGCTTCAACCTTGCCGACCTTTAGGGGGTAATGGTATTCTTTAACAAACGAAACTTTGTAATTCAATGTTGGTGAAAAACTTACCGTTGTCTCTAGTCTGTTATAGCCATACGATTACAGGCTTCATTTTTTTCATGAGAATAAAAGAATTTTTTGTGTTTGCAAGATGGAAGTAATGATAATGTTTACGACAATAAAGGAAAGGAAAACCGCTAATCTTCATAATGCCGCTTTAGACTTATATTTTGCATCCCTTATATTTAACTCGGCTTTTAGTTGTCATCCGGTTTATTGAAACTAATTCTAGCTTGACCTTTGTATAAAGGGTGCGAAATGAGAGTTTAAAGATTAGGAGCGTAAATGATTGAGACTTATAGAGGAAGGGGGAGCGCATAGATGATTGATTACAATAAAATACTCGCAGAAAACCCAGTGTTAGAATCAGAAAGGTTAGTTATAAGACCTTTTTTTATGGATGATGTCAACGAGGTGTTTTTGTACGCCAGTGATGATCAGGTAACGGAATACTTAACCTGGTCATCGCATACAGATCTAGCCCAAACCGAAAAGATTGTAAAAGAAGTTTTTCTGGGAAAGCCTGGAGTTTATGCGATTGAATTAAAAGCAGAGCAGAAATGTATTGGTTGTATCGATTTAAGGTTATGTCCTGAGCATGATAAGGCCAGTTTTGGCTATGTTCTAAACCGAAAATACTGGAATCAAGGGTATATGTCTGAAGCCTTACAGTTAATCTTAAACCTTTCGTTTACTAAGTTACAGTTAAATCGTGTTGAAGCAACACATTTTGTGGGTAATGAAGGCTCAGGTCGGGTGATGGAAAAATGTGGGATGAAATATGAAGGCAAGGGTTCACAGGAAGTAAAGATTAAAGGAAACTATTATGATGTTATTCGTTATGCTATTTTGAAAGAGAATTGGGTTAGCCTGGATTAAAATGAATAGAAAGGAACAGGATAACGGTAAGCGGGGTCCTTACCTTTAAGGATAATGGGGAAATGAAGATTTAGGAAACAAATTAAAACATATGAAAAGAGACCCCGAAAGGTCTCTTCTTTTTTGTACAATAAAATAATGGATTGCTTACAGTTTACTATCTTCAATCCCCTCTAACCATTCTGCAATAGGCTCAATAATAGATTCAATACATCCATCCGCAAATGGGTTCTTTAGATTTGCCAATGCTACTAATTCCAAGAAAGATTTGCTGCCTCCGGCCTGACAAAGAGTTAAATAGTCTTGCCAGGCTTCTGCGCTGTTTTCACGGGATTTAACCCAGAACTGGAAGGCGCAAACCTGGGCCAAGGTATAGTCAATATAATAGAAGGGGTTACCGAAGATGTGACCTTGCCTAAACCAGTATCCTCCCCGATTAAGCAGGTCATTTTTCTCGTAATCGCGGTGGGGGAGATATTTTTGCTCTATTCTCCTCCAGTTAGCCTTTCGCTCTGCCGGGGAGGCTTCCGGATGTTCGTAGACCCAATGTTGAAATTCATCGACAGTTACTCCGTAGGGTATAAACAGAAGCGCAGCGCTTAAATGAGCAAATTTATACTTCTCTTCATCATCTTTAAAGAATAGGTTCATCCACGGCCAGGTAAAAAACTCCATGCTCATCGAGTGAATTTCACAAGCTTCGAGGGTGGGCCAGATATACTCCGGAACTTCATAATTCCTGCTGGAATAGACCTGAAAGGCATGACCTGCTTCGTGGGTAAGCACGTCAATATCCCCTGAAGTTCCGTTGAAATTGGAGAAGATGAAGGGCGATTTGTACTTACTGATATAGGTAGTATATCCGCCACCGGCTTTCCCCTTTTTTGTTACCAGATCCAGTAATTCGGTGTTCACCATAAAGTCGAAGAACTCACCAGCCTCTGGCGATAGTTCACGATACATTCTTTTCCCGTTTTCCACGATCCAGGCCGGGTCACCCTGGGGTACGGCATTACCAGTTAAAAATTCCAAGGGTTCATCATAGTATTTGAGAGAGTCCAGCTGTAATCTTCTGGTCTGTCTCTTCCTTAATTTAGTGGCGAGAGGAACAAGGGTTTCAAGAACTTGTTTTCTGTAGCCTGCGACCATCACGGCATTATAATCGGAGCGGGCAAGGCGGGCGTATCCAAGCTCTACAAAGTTTTTATAGCCCAGCTTTTTGGCAATTTGATCGCGGATGTTTACTAAATGATCGTAGATCTGATCAAACTGGGCTTCATTTTCCAGAAAAAAGCCAGTAAAAGCTTCTTGAGCTTTTTTTCTTATTTCTCGATCTTGAGATTCCATAAAAGGGATCATCTGTGAGAGATTCCGTTCTTCTCCCTCAAACATAATCTTGGCAGACGCTCTGAGCTTTGTATATTGACTGACAAGTCTGTTCTCAGCTTGTAAGTCTTCGATGATTTTAGGAGAGAAGGTTTTCAGTTTTAACTTCACTATTCTGAAAAGTTGTTTCCCCCATCTCTTTTCCAAAGCCGCGTGGTTTTCCGAATTAATCAAGGATTGATAATACTGATGTACTAAACCTTCGTAGAGAGGAGAGATCTCATCGAAATAATCATTTTCCTTTTCATAAAATTCATCGGTGGTATTAATGGAATGCCTGATATATACCAGGGTTTGCATAGATTCAAACTCAGTACGCAGCTCATTAATTTTGGTCATGATTTCATTTTGAAGGGCAAAAGACGGCGCTTGGTCAAATTGGTGTAGTAGTTTTTTAAACTCAGTTTCCAAGCTTTCGAGCGTAGGTCTTTCGTAATAGTAATCCTTAAAAGTCGGCATTAAGACAAACCTCCTTTTCTTTCAGCAAGATCCTTTAATTTAGAGAACCAGGCCAGTTTTTCTTTGTATGCCATCCGGTTTAAGCCACTGGTTGAGGGGAGGACAAAATCAACAACCCCTGTTACGATGGGGTCTTCTTGAAGGCCTGGTTTAATATGGTGACGACCGGAGAAGTTCTTATAAACTCCGATCCCTACGTAAGCGGCGATCTTTGGTTTATAGAGTAATAATTTGCTGAGGAGAAGGGCAGCGCCTTCCCGATAATCTTCTTTCGTTAAATCTTTAATCCCCAAACTGGGGCGGGAAACCAGATTAGTCAGACCATACCCATAAACCGGAAGTAATAAAGCATCATCTTCATAAGTAAGGGGTTCTGAAATCAACCCTGATTGGTAGAGGAAAGGAAAGAAACTATTACTTCTGCCAGCATAATGATGTCCAAGCTCAGCAGAACGTAAACCGGGGTTATATCCTATAAAAAGAATCTTCATCTTTTTTCTCAGATAGTCAGGGAGTCTATTCATGGTACCACTCTTCTTTTAAGATTAAAAAATATTTTCAGAGCTGGTTGGTATTTAAACTTCCACGCCGAGAAAGATTCGGATGCAATAACCGATGCCGAAACTTAGGGCGGCAACCCCCAGGCTGATAGCGGCCATTTCAAGAAAGCGCTGCCGGAAAGATAGATCTTTGGCAACCGAGAGATAAAAATTGAAGACCAGAATAATGATGATGCCTACCAAGAGCGTCAGGATCAGGCTGACAAAATAGTTAGAGAGTAGTAGGTATGGCAGGATTAAGGCGATGACCGTGATGATATAGGCTATCCACGTATAGAGGGCGGATTTAAGGGCCTCATGGGAGTTATTGCCTTCGGTTTTAGTAGCAAGATATTCGGATGCTCCCATGGAGAAGGAAGCGGCTACACCAGTGATTAAACCGGCTAAAGCAATTAATCTGGTATTTTGGAGAGCAAAGGTTAGTCCGGCCAGTGTTCCAGTCAGTTCTACCAGGGCATCGTTCAGTCCGAGGACAATAGAACTCATATAATTAAGACGCTCCTCTTCAATGAGGTTAAGAAGCTCATTTTCATGTTGATCTTCTTCTTCGGCGATTTTTTTGACAGCTGGTATTTCTGCGCTGACTTCCCGATAAAGGTTTTTTGAACGTTCTTCGCCTTTTTCCATCAATTTTAGACTAAAGGTCAGACCGAAGATCCTGGCACTCCAGTAAAATTTAAAGATTTTCCACCGGTTAGGGTTAACATCCCGCTGAGTGTATTCCTGATAAAAATGATGATGACGCAACTCATCGGTGGCGATTTGTTCTAGTATCTTCTTGTTGTTTTCACCTTTACTTTGTTGGGAAAGACGGTTATAGATATGATATTCAGTAAGTTCATTTCTTTGAAAGCTGATCAGTCTTTTTAAAGTATCCTGTCTAATGGTTGGGCTCATGCATTTACCTCCAACGATTACTAGTTATGTTCAATTAATATTAGCACAACTTTTTGTTTGGCGCAATTTTGGAAACTTCTTTATAAGTCTGATCACAATCATAAATGGAGTAAAAATTTTACTTGACAAAGATAATACTAAGTAATACTCTTAATTTATTACATGGTAATACCAAGATCTGCGTTTCCGATAAAACCAGAATAGTTTTATTTGGTAAAACTGGAATAATAAATTATTGGGGAGGAGAAGCAATGAACGGCAAAAAAAAGCAAGAAGTAATTACCTTCAAAGTTGACGAAATGCTCGGTAAAGCTATGGAGGGAATTCCGAACCGTTCTGAGTTTATCCGGTCCGCTATTCTTGTTGCCTTAAAAAGCACTTGTCCGTTGTGTCGCGGTACGGGAATACTAACCCCGGAACAGCAAAAACACTGGCAGATCTTTGCTCAAAGTCATACGGTGAAAAAATGCGATGATTGCCATTCTTTTCATCTGGTTTGCACTGCAGAGGTCAAGTAGCTTCAATATTTATGGAGGGTTTTGGATGAACAATAATAGGCGTAGTGTATGGAAGGTTGCTATCCCGTTTCTCTCCTTGTTGCTCTTAATCGTAGGAGTAGTTATAGGGATCAAGTCCAGAAATACTATTACTTCTCATCTTTCCGAAGGTGGCCAGTTAAAAGTATTTGTCAGTATCCTACCGCAAAAGTATTTTGTGGAAAGAATTGGTGGAGAAAAGGTAGCTGTATCTGTGCTGGTCGGTCCGGGGCAAAACCCAGCTACCTATGAACCATTACCTAAGCAAATGGCAGCTTTGACTGAGGCAAACATCTACTTTCGGATTGGCGTTCCCTTTGAAATGGTCTGGATCGATAAAATCCAGGCACTCAACCCTCAGCTGCTGATCGTAGATACCAGAGAGGGGATTAAATTAAGAGCGATGGAAGGAGCGCATGAGCATAATGAAGTAGAGGCGGGAAGTGAAGACCATGATCATGGATCGCTAACCACTAAAGAAGTTAAAGATCCTCATATCTGGTTAGATCCGCTTTTAGTTAAAATTCAAGCGCAGACGATCTGCCGGGAGCTATCTAATATTGACCCTATAAATAAAAGATTTTATGAACAGAATCTCCGGAATTTTTGTGTTGATCTGGATCAACTTCACCGGGAGATGGCTGCAACTTTTCAGACTCTTACGGTCAAAAAGCTAATGGTTTTTCATCCGGCTTGGGGATATTTAACTGAGCGCTATGGTCTGCAACAGATTCCGATTGAAGTTGCGGGGAAGGAACCGGGACCTCAGGAATTGGCGCAAGTTATTGAACAAGCAAAGCAAGAAGGGATTAAGGTCATTTTTATTCAAGCTCAGTTTAGTACAGAAGCTGCGCTTTCTGTGGCGCGGGCGGTGGAGGGTAAGGTTGTTGCTATTGACCCGCTGGCTGAAGATTATATCTCAAATCTGCGGATGATAGCTGAGACCATTAAAAAGGGGTTTTAAGCTGATGGCTAAAGTTTTAGAATTACAAGGAGTAAGTTTTGCTTATGATCGCCGTTTGATTCTGGAAGATCTTAATCTCGTGGTTGAGGAAGGCGACTTTCTGGCGGTAATCGGACCTAATGGCGGGGGTAAAACTACTCTTCTCCGTTTGATTCTAGGCTGTCTGGAACCGGTAAGAGGCTCGCTTTCAGTCTTTAACTTACCTCCTAGAAAAGCTCGTCATTTAATCGGGTATGTGCCACAATTCGGAGAATTTAATAAAGATTTTCCTGTTTCTGCGCTTGAGGTAGTGTTAATGGGCCGGCTTTTACCGGACAACCTCTTTCCTAAGTATTCAGCTGAGGATTATGCTGCAGCTTACGATGGGATGAGCGCTGTCGGGGTGAGAAATCTAGCTGATTACAGATTTGGAGAGTTATCAGGAGGTCAAAAACAACGAACGCTTATTGCCCGGGCGCTGGCGGCGAAGCCTGCATTATTGATTCTGGATGAACCGACCTCCAGTGTGGATAGTAGGGTGGAACAGGATATTTATGAACTATTAACTCAACTAAACAAAAAGGTTACGATTATTATGGTCTCCCACGATCTTGGGTTCGTATCATCATATATCAATAAGGTGGCCTGCCTTAACCGGAAAATGGTGGTTCACAATACTGGGGAGATCTCAAAAGAGGTAATCTCTGAATTATATAGGAGTTCAGTAGAGATGATTACTCACCAGTGTCAACTATAATAAGATCTCCGAAAGTAGTTTAAGAAGCGTGTGGTGAAAAAATGACTGAATTTCTTGTCGCGCTATTTAAATACGGTTTTATCCAAAATGCTGTGTTGGCCGGGCTTCTTTCTAGTTTGGCTTGTGGTATTGTCGGGACTTATGTAGTGGTTAAACGCATAACTTTTATCAGCGGAGGAATTGCCCATGCGGTTTTAGGCGGAATGGGGGTCGCTTATTATCTGGGAGTGGACCCGTTGCGCGGCGCGGTGGTCACTGCGATCTTGTCCGCAGTGCTTCTGGGTTTGGTTAATTTAAAAGCAAAGCAGCATGAGGATACGATCATTGGCGCTTTGTGGGCAGTGGGGATGGCTGTTGGGATTATTTTCATGTCTTTGACTCCTGGTTACAATGTAGATCTCATGAGTTTTCTCTTTGGTAATATTCTAATGGTCACCTCTCCTGTTCTCCGGGTACTGTTCTTCTTGGATCTGATTATACTGCTAGTGGTAGCTACTTTTTACCGTCAATTTTTACTGGTCTGTTTTGATGAGGAATATGCTCGTCTACGGGGTTTACCCGTGGAATTTCTTTATATTTTGTTATTATGTCTGATTGCTTTAACAGTAGTGATTTTAATTAAAGTAGTCGGCTTAATTTTGGTAATTGCCCTGCTTACTCTTCCTGCTGCAGTTTCGGGTTTGTTTTCCCATAACTTAAGTCATATGATGGGGCTGGCTACGGTGTTAGGTTTGATCTTTATTATGGTAGGCTTGGTTGTTTCCTATAATTTAAATTTACCCTCAGGCGCTACGATTGTGATCATTGCTGGTGGTTGTTATTTGGGCGCTTTAGGTCTAAATAAGCTTTACCTCTTTATGCTGCGCCGGAAGAAGCATTAGTAGTATTTATTTCTTTAAAATGAATTGAAAACAAAGGCCGTAATAGTCTTTGTTTTTTCAAATAGATTGCTTTTTGGTAAAAAGGAGCTTATAATTATATTGAAACTAAGGATCAATCCATTAATCCAATTTAGAGTCCAAAGACTCAGAGGAGAGACAAAATGGAGATTAGTATTGATAAAACCTCAGGTGTCCCCTTATATATTCAAATTAAGGAACAAGTAAAAAATCTGATCCAAGAGGAGGTACTTCTTCCCGGAGAGAAGATGCCTCCGGAAAGAGAACTTGCCGAGCTACTAGAGGTGAGTCGAAATACAGTCAGTACAGCCTTTAAAGAATTAGAACAGGAGGGGGTACTTCTAGTAGAGCAGGGAAGGGGTACTTTTATTAAGGAGCAGGAAAGAAAAACAAAGGCAGAGAAAACAGACGGTCGCAAAGAAAAAGTATTACGTCTCATCGATCTAGCCTTAGAGGAGAGCCTGGATTTAGGATTTACTATTGGCCAGTTTATTGCTTTGGCAACTGTTCGAGCGCGAGAAAAGGAAGAATTCCTGATGAAAGCTAGAATCCTCTTTATTGACTGTAATCAGGAGCAATTACATAATTTTGCGCGTGAATTCCGGGAGAATATTCAACTGGACATTGTCCCGCTTTTACTTAAAGAGTTTTTAGCTGGTGGAACTTGTATTGAGAGATTATTAAAGCAAGTTGATTTGGTGGTTACGACGATGACCCATCTATCGGAAGTTACTACCCAATTTGAAAACCTTGGCGGGAGGCAGGAGATAGTCCCGGTAGCAGCTCAACCAAGAATTGAAAGCTTGATTAGAGTCACCCGTTTTGCTGGCAAAGGGAAAATTGGTTTAATCGCTCTTAGCCCTGAATTTGCTCCGGTAGTAAAGAGAGCCTTAGAGAAGATTGGGGTTTATGATCTGACAATCGATTTTACTTTCTCTTCGAACCCAGAGGAACTTGAAGAGTTTATTGCTACTCATGATCTGCTTTTAGTCTATAGTAAACGTTATCGGGAAATAAAGGCTATAGCTGGTGAAAAGGAAATTATCTCTTACTGGCACGAACTGGATAGAGGTTCGATTACTTTGATCCGAAAGGCGATTGAGAGATTAGAATTGGACAAAGGCAGGAGGGATAAAAAATGAAGGGCTCTACCCTCGTATTGGGGGTAATTGGAATGGATGTCCACGCTGTGGGGAATAAAATCTTAGAGTATGCTTTCAACCATGCCGGGTTTAACGTCATTAATCTAGGGGTGATGGTTTCACAGGAAGAGTTTATTAGCGCTGCCGTAGAGACTGCGGCCGAAGCCATTATCGTTTCTTCTTTATATGGACATGGTCAACTAGATTGTCGAGGTTTGCGTTCTAAATGTATAGAAGCGGGAATCGGTAATATCCTCCTTTATGTCGGGGGTAATTTAGTGGTCGGAAAAACCTCTTTTCCTGAGGTAGAAAGAACTTTTAAAAATATGGGTTTTGATCGGGTTTATCCTCCTGGCGCTTCTCCGGAACAGGCAATTATTGATCTAAGAAACGATTTGTGGCTAAGAGAGGAAGATATACATGGCAGAAGTAAGGAACAAATGCCTAACCATTAAGGAATTTGAGGCTGTTCGCCAGGGTGTATTGAACCAGTGGCCTACTGGGAAGGGTTTGGCGCTACAGGAGGCTTTTTCCTATCAAAAAAAGATTCCCAAACAGAAAAGGTTTGCCGAAAGAATAGAAGAAGCGATGGTTAAGGGGGAAGTCTTAACGCAGCCCAGAGCAGGAGTGGCTTTGATTGATCAACAGATCCTTCTGTTAAAACATTTGGAAGCTGAGGGTGGTGCCGATCTATTATCAGCGACGATTGATAGTTATACACGGCAGAATCGATACCATGAAGCACAGAAAGGGATCGAGGAGAGCATCAACGCCGGACGTTCAATGTTAAACGGTTTGCCAGTTGTTAACTACGGGGTTGCTTCTTGTCGGAGACTAACCGAGGCCCTCAACCGACCACTTCAGGTTAGACATGGTACTCCGGATGCTCGTTTGCTGGCAGAGATCTCTCTGGCGGCGGGGTTTACAGCCTTTGAAGGAGGAGGAATCTCCTATAATATTCCTTATGCCAAAAACGTACCTCTAGAAGCAACCATTTATTACTGGCAGTATGTTGATAGATTAGCAGGCCTTTATGAGGAAAACGGCCTTTCGGTTAATCGAGAACCTTTTGGACCCCTTACCGGCACACTAGTGCCGCCATGCCTTTCGAATGCGGTAGCTATTATCGAGGCTTTACTTGCCGCGGAGCAGGGTGTGAAAAGTATTACTGTTGGTTATGGTCAAGGGGGAAACTTAATACAGGACGTGGCAGCTCTCCGTAGTTTAAAACAGTTAGTACTGGAGTATATGGAACGCTATAATTATAAGGTTAAGATCACAACAGTTTTCCATCAATGGATGGGTGGCTTTCCTCCTGATGAAGCTAAAGCATTTGGGGTTATTGCCTGGGGAGCGGTAGCCGCGGCGTTTGCCAATGCTACCAAGGTGATTGTCAAAACCCCTCATGAAGCATTTGGCATCCCTACCAAAGAAGCCAATGCTGATGGCCTAAAAGCAACCCGCCAGGTGCTTAACATACTACAGGGTCAAAGGATTACAGAATTGCAGGCCTTAGAGGAAGAGACTACGATCATCACTGCGGAAACAAAGTCGCTCCTAGATGGAGTTGAACGTTTAGGAGAAGGTGATTGGGCGCTGGGGACGGTTCGTGCTTTTGCTGCCGGAGTGCTTGATCTACCCTTTGCTCCCAGTAAATTAAACCGTGGGAAAGTAATGCCGATTCGTGACCAAGAGGGAGCAGTTAGGTTTCTAAAACACGGAAACCTTCCCTTTACCCAGGAGATTATTGATTTTCATCGAACAAAAGTCTCCGAGCGGGCTAAGGCAGAGAAAAGGCCGGTTAGTTTGCAGATGGTGATTGATGATATTTATGCTATTGGTAAAGGTATGCTGGTGGGAAAACCCAGTTAGCCACGGCGAATTAATTGCGATCCGTAGTTATGCTTTTTGCGGTCTACATAGGTTAAAGATTAATGCCAAGTGACTCCCGTAATAGCAATTAGGGGATAGAACTAGTCAAGGAGGAAGAAAGATGAAGATTGTTCAGCTAATCTGTGCTCCAGTCCGGACAGGATTTTTCTTTGATGATCAATTAGCGATAAAAAATGGGGTGGAGCATGATGGCTTTACCTACAAAGGTCTACCGGTCACTCCCGGATTCTCCTCGCTACGGCAGGCTGGAGAAGCAGTATCCGTTATGCTTCTTTTAGAGAATGGCGAGTTGGCTTGGGGCGACTGTGCTGCTGTCCAATATTCGGGAGCGGCTGGTCGGGACGGGCTTTTCGTGGCTGAAGAATCGATGCTAGTGCTTAATCGGGTTGTGAAGCCGTGGCTGGAAGGTAAAAGATTGACTACTTTCCGTGAACTAGCGGCAGAGCTAGATCAGATGAAAGATCCGGAAACAGGAAGACTGTTACATACTGCCATCCGTTATGGGGTTACTCAGGCTCTTCTTGATGCGGTGGCTAAAGCCCGGAGAAAATTGATGGTCGATGTTATTGCCGAAGAATATGGGGTAGAACCGCTTAGTTCTCCTCTTCCTATTTTCGCCCAAAGTGGTGACGATCGATTTACCAATGCGGATAAAATGATTATTAAAGGGATTGATGTCTTACCTCATGGTTTGTTTAATAATGTTCATGACAAACTAGGGAGGCGAGGTGAGAAACTCTTGACCTATGTGGAGTGGTTAAAGAAAAGAATTGGAGAATTAAAGCCCCGCGATGATTACCGGCCGGTTATTCATGTAGATGTCTATGGGACGATCGGGATGGCTTTTGAACATGATCCGGAAAAAATTATCTCCTATCTAGAGATGTTAGAAGAGACGTCCGCTCCTTATCGACTAAGGGTAGAGGGTCCGGTGGATATGGGTAATCGAGAAGCGCAGATCGGGATGATGCAACTCTTAACGCGGTTGCTTGAGCAGAGAGGTAGCAGTGTAGAACTGGTGGCGGATGAATGGTGTAACACTTTGGAAGATATCAAACTCTTCGCTCAAGCAAGAGCAGGACAGATGATTCAGATCAAAACTCCGGATCTTGGGGGTATAAATAATACGATTGACGCAGTACTCTATTGTAAGGCGCAAGGTGTAGGCGCTTACTTAGGTGGAACCTGTAATGAGACCGATCGTTCCGCCCAGATCTGTGTTCATATTGCGATGGCTACCGGACCTGCTCAGATTCTGGCTAAACCCGGAATGGGAATGGATGAAGGCTATATGATTATTTATAATGAAATGGGCCGGATCTTGGCGCTACGAAAGAGCGCCAGTGTTTACGGTAATAAGAATTTAATAAAAGCGTAAGACTAAAAATTCAACCTTAAAAGGAGTCGCTTTTTTAATAACTAAAAAGCTATAACGGGGGGAAAACGATGGAAGAATATCGGATCCTGGCGCCCACTGCTATTTTGGGGTATGGTTTTCCTTTATCCTCTTTTAAGGAAGGAATGAAAAGAAGGCCGCATTTGATTGCGGTGGATGCGGGTTCTACTGATCCGGGCCCTTATTACTTAGGGGCTGGAGTCTCCTTCACTCAAAGACGGGCCGTCAAAAGGGATCTGGCCATCATTTTAAAAGCCGCTATTGATGCGGGGATCCCGGTAACCATCGGAACAGCCGGCGGTAGCGGAGGTCAGCCTCATCTGAGGTGGAATCTGGAGATTATCACAGAAGTAGCAGCTGAAGAAGACTTAGAATTTATACTGGCCATCATTAATGCAGAGATCGAACCGGAACAGGTTTATCTACGCTGGAAAGAAGGTAAGACCTTTACCTTAGAACCGGGTCCGGAGCTGACTGAGGATCATCTAAAAAACACGCTTCGCATTGTCGCGCAGATGGGGGTGGAACCCTTGATCGAGGCTTTAAATGCAGGCGCGCAAGTAATTTTGGCAGGTCGCGCATATGACCCGGCAGTTTTTGCAGCGCCTGCAATTCGGGCGGGCTTTCCTAGAGGGTTAGCCATTCATTTAGGAAAGATTTTGGAGTGCGCGGCAATCGCCGCCACCCCAGGGAGTGGCAGTGATTGCCTTTTTGGGCGCTTACAAGCGGATTGTTTTGAAGTCGAACCCCTAAACCCCATCCGCCGTTGTACCACCTTATCAGTAGCAGCGCATACCTTATATGAGAAGTCCGATCCCTATCTACTACCAGGACCCGGTGGTTTGCTTGATCTGCAAGAGACCTCTTTTGAACAGATCGATGAACGGGTGGTCCGAGTGCGCGGAAGCAAGTTTAAAGAGATATCTCCCTACCGAGTTAAACTGGAAGGGGTTAGACGCATTGGGTATAGGACAGTCTCGATTGCAGGGATCAGAGATCCTTTGCTGATTAATGCTCTTGACCAGGTAATTTCTGAGGTAAAAGCAAGGGTATCCGATAATTTTCAGCAGGAGCGGTTAGTCTATTTTTTGGATTTTAAAATCTACGGAAAAAATGGAGTAATGGGGGCCCTGGAACCTTCTCCGATTCCCAATAGTCATGAACTAGGAATTCTAATCGAGGCAGTGGCTGCTACTCAGGAACTAGCAGATACGGTCTGCGGATTTGCCCGTTCTACTATGTTGCATTATGGATATGAAGGAAGAGTATCTACTGCTGGGAATTTAGCTTTTCCTTATTCACCCTCGGATTTTCAGACCGGCGAAGTTTTTACTTTTAGTCTTTATCATCTGCTTGAGGTTAATGATCCGCGGGAACTCTTTCCCTATGAAATCCAAAAAATAAAGGGGCGTGGACTTAGTGGTTAAACTGATCGAGGTGGCAGAGGTTATCCGGAGTAAAAATTCTGGTCCCTACGAATTAACTTTAGATATTATCTTTCGCGATCATGATATTTTTCAAAAGGTTTGGGCGCGGAAAGTATTCACTAAAGAGTCTATTGCTGAGCTGTACGGGATTGAACCTTCGACTGTCTTAAGGGTGATTCCCTTTCCTCCGGCGAAGGCAATTAAAATTAACCTCCAACGTCCCATTCCTTCTGGAGATTTGGGCGAGACTGATGTTTACGGCGCCCAACAACATGCTCCTCTTCTTGACATGAAGTTTACTTTATAAAAATAGCGGTTATGGTAAAGAAGGAGGTGGTAAGGAGATGGTAATCGCCATTACCCATGAATCTTTAATGTACGCCGTCTATTTTGCTCCTCGTGGGAAAAAACGGTTGCTTAGCCTGGGATATTTGCTGGGACAGCGCCATTTAAGCCCATTAGATCGTCTGATCGGGGTAATCGGCGATGCGGGGGCAGGAAAATCATTATTAATCAAGGGGATGTTTCCTGGTTTAGAACTAACAAACGATGATGCGGGGATTAATATTCGTCCCTTACCACTGCTGACTCACGCCGAAGAGGGAGAGTTTTCTGATCATTCTTATCATGTGGATATAAGATTTGAATTAGCATTTACCCCAGCTTATCGGTTGGCGGAAGCGATTAAGCAGGCTATGGCTAAAAAAAGACGGGTAGTAGTGGAACATTTCGAGTTAATTTACCCCTTGCTAGAGATTAATGCCGAGTTACTATTGGGGATTGGGGAAGAGGTGATTGTAACCCGACCGAGCATTTTCGGGCCTCCTCCCGACGAGATGGCTGGTATCGTCTTTAAATCACTGAAATTACGACGCATGGCGCATACAGCTGAAGATCTGACAGGGATGGTCCTTAGTGAAATGGGTGAACAGGAGCCTGTGGCCCATGATGATGTTAAACACGGTTTTGTCTTGGAGTTTCCGATGAAACCTGATTTTGATCTTGAGCTGCTGGAAAAACAGGTTGGCCAGTATATTAAGGAAGGATTGGCGGTTAGTTTTTTCGATGATGACCATATTACCATCGGTCAAAAAAAGCTGGCTTGTACCGGTCCGCGCCTCCATATTAACAATACCGCTGAGATTGAAGGTTTTCACCTGGTTAAAGAGTTTATCTTTGATCCCCTCTCCGGCCATTATCTGTTAGTAGGGTTAATAGGAAAAGAACGGTCTACGGAGATTGGGGCTTTAAACAATTTAGGTTTCGGTTAGTCGTTAACCTTAGCCATGCTGAGTATATGAAAGGATGAAATAGAACGGCAATCCGGAACCGGCGGGCAAAGATTGTCATTCAGCACGAGTGACAAGTGGCCAGCGACGAGAGGTAGTTGTTACGGACTTTTCATTAAAGGGTCCTTTTTTATTTCAAAAGAATCTTTGTTGTTTCGAAGATGGGGCAATGATATAATATCAAAAGTAGGGGGAAACCTTTTTTTTGATCGCTCGTTATGTAAATAGAGGAAGTTGCATAATTCTTTAATTTGAACCAATGGTTAAGCGCTGACTACGGGCAACATTCGGGGTTTGTCGGTTTATATTGTGATTAGACCAGAAAAGCATAAATGGAAGTGAAAATTAATTTATTATCGTGATGGGGAAACCGTCTGATGACTCCAATTAAAAAAACGAGTGCGAAGCGGATTTTGGCGGGCAAACCGTAGAGGATAAGAGGTTGTTGGAAGAGAGGAATGATTTAATGTTAAATTTCCTTAGGAATATGTGGGATACTAATCAGAAGGAATTAAATAGAATAGCTCCTCTGGTGGACAGGATTAATCAACTGGAACCGGAGTTTATTAAACTTAGTGATGATCAATTGCGAGGAAAAACCGGGGAATTTAAGAGTCGCTTAAATAACGGAGAAACAATAGATGCTCTATTGCCCGAAGCTTTTGCGACCGTACGGGAGGCGGCAAAAAGATCATTAGGACAAAGGCATTATGATGTTCAGTTGATTGGCGGATTAGTCTTACATGAAGGAAAGATTGCCGAGATGAAAACCGGAGAGGGTAAGACATTAGCCGCTACCCTGCCTGCTTACCTTAATGCTCTGACCGGACGAGGGGTTCACATTGTGACTGTCAATGATTATTTGGCCAAACGTGATAGTGAGTGGATGGGTAGGATCTATCGTTCTCTTGGTCTGTCGGTGGGCGTGATTCTCCATCAGCTTAACGCTGATGAACGGAGAGTCGCTTATAATTCTGATATCACTTACGGAACCAATAATGAGTTTGGGTTTGATTATCTCCGCGATAATATGGCTATTGCTCAAGAGGAATTGGTTCAAAGGAGAAATTTTGCGATCGTGGACGAGGTTGACAGTATTTTGATCGACGAAGCCCGAACTCCTTTGATTATTTCCGGGCAGGCTGGAGAATCAACCAATCTATACGCTGGGTTTACAAGAGTAGCTAATCGATTAAGGAGAGAAGATGATTATACTGTTGATGAAAAGGCTCATGCGGTAGCAGTTACTGAAGAGGGCGTTGCCAAAGCTGAAAAGATGTTAGGCGTTGAGAACTTGTATGCCCCAGAGCATACTAATCTTATTCATCACTTAACTCAAGCTTTAAAGGCTAAAGAATTGATGAAAAGAGACCGGGATTATGTGGTTAAAGATGGTCAGGTTATTATTGTGGATGAGTTTACCGGTAGGTTGATGTTTGGACGGAGATATAGTGAAGGATTACATCAGGCCATTGAAGCGAAGGAAAATGTGAAGATTGAACGGGAAAGCCAAACTTTAGCGACGATTACTTTTCAAAATTACTTCCGAATGTATGATAAATTAGCTGGCATGACCGGAACGGCGGAGACTGAGGAGATCGAATTCCGCAAGATCTATGGGTTGGAAGTGGTGGTAATCCCTACTAACCTACCGATGATTAGGACTGACCATCCTGATGTGGTCTATAAAAATGATGAGGCGAAATTTAGGGCGGTTATTAATGAGATTGAAGAAGTCCATAAAACAGGTCGTCCGGTACTGGTGGGGACGATTTCTATTGAAAAGTCGGAAGCCCTTTCTGCGATTCTAAAAAAGAAGGGTATCCCTCATCAGGTTTTAAACGCTAAATATCACGAGAAAGAAGCAGAGATCATTGCACAGGCGGGAAGGTTGGGCGCGGTTACCATTGCTACTAATATGGCCGGACGAGGAACAGACATTATCTTAGGCGGCAATACCGAAGCATTAGCCAGAGAGATCTTGAAAAAAAAGGTTAATCCCGAGGAGGCTACTGCTGAGCAGATTGAAACGGCCAGACAAGAAGCGAAAGCAATTACTGAACGTGAACATGAACAGGTGGTTAACCTTGGCGGGCTTCATATCATCGGTACGGAACGTCATGAGAGTCGCCGAATTGATAACCAGCTACGAGGTAGAGCAGGCCGTCAGGGCGATCCCGGTTCTTCCCGGTTTTTTGTGGCGATGAATGATGATTTGATGCGTTTATTCGGGGGAGAAATGATTGTCCAATGGATGGAACGTTTAGGTTGGGAAGAAGAGATGCCAATCGAACATCCACGGATCGCGAAAGCAATTGAGAATGCTCAACGTAAAGTGGAAGCCAGAAACTTTGAAATTCGTAAGCAAGTCTTGGAATATGATGATGTTTTAAATAAGCAAAGGGAGACCATTTATGGGTTAAGACATAAATTGCTAATGGGTGAGGATCTTAAAGATCATGTGGTTGAAGCTTTACAATCAGTTATTGAACACTTGGTTCTCTCCCATACCGATGCCAGGCTTGCTGAAGAATGGGAGTATACAGGGATTCTAAACTCTGCCGAACAGATGTTTCTGCCGGCGAAATCCATATCTGAGCACCAGTTAGTAGAGGTAGCTAATGGTCGAACTGAGCAATTAAAAGAGTATCTTGTCGAAGAAGCGATGAAGTTTTACGAAGAAAAAGAAAAACGGATCGGCTCAGAAACTTTACGTGCTTTTGAACGATACGTGATGTTAAGAACCATTGATACCCTCTGGATTGATCATTTACAAAATATGGATGATCTGCGGGAGGGGATTGGCCTACGGGCGTATGGACAACAAGATCCATTAGTGGTTTATAAAATTGAATCTTACCAGATGTTTCAGGATCTACTTTCCGCAATCAAGGAAGATGTGGTCAGGTTTGTTTTTAAGATGGAACTGACGGAAGAAAGTCCTAAGCAACAAAGGAGAGTTAGAAATGTAGTTACAAATAGAGGAGAAGATGGGCAGATTAGTGTCGTTCAAAGGAAAACTGGGCAAAAAGTGGGGCGTAATGCTCCTTGTCCTTGTGGTAGTGGAAAAAAATATAAAAAATGTTGTGGAGCTAATGCTTAAGGACAAGTTACTAATTTACAGGTATGGATTGAGATAAGGGAGTTGATGAGGATGATTGAACCAGCGGAATTAAGAAATCAGATTGATAATTCTTTGTCGAGAGTGAAAAAAATGAGGGGGTTTCTTTGACCTCGATCATAAGAGTAAGCGAGTAATAGAATTAGAAGCAGAAGCGGCCAAACCGGATTTTTGGTTAGACCAAGACAATGCGCAGAAGGTTTTGCAGGAATTAAATCGATATCGCGAAGAGATTAGCACTATTAGTGAGTGGGAGACTAGCCTCCAGGAACTCCAAGATTTGTTAGAACTGGCTTTATCTGAGAATGATGAAGAGGTAGTTTCCGAAGTTGAACTTAGTGTCGGAGATTTAGTTTTAAAGTTAGATCAGATGGAACTCCGTACTTTGTTTAAGGGGGAGTTTGACCGGAGTAATGCCTATCTTACTATTCATCCAGGAGCGGGGGGAACAGAATCTCAGGATTGGGCGAGTATTTTGCTGCGGATGTATACGAGATGGGCGGAGAGAAAAAATTTTAAGGTTGATCTCATTGATTTGCTTCCTGGGGATGAAGCGGGGATCAAAAGCGCTACCCTTTTTATCCAGGGAGAAAATGTTTTTGGTAATCTTCGCGGGGAAAAAGGAGTGCACCGCTTGGTTAGAATTTCGCCATTTGATGCGTCGGGGCGACGTCATACCTCCTTTTCTTCTATTGATGTTATGCCCGAATTCAATGATGAGTTTGAAGTAGAAATTAGACCTGAAGATCTCAAACTAGATACCTTCCGCTCAGGAGGGGCCGGCGGACAACATGTTAACAAAACCGATTCCGCTGTGCGCTTAACTCATCTCCCTACGGGCATTGTGGTTTCCTGTCAGAATGAGCGTTCTCAATTTCAAAACAAAGATACAGCGATGAGACTCTTAAAAGCTAAATTAGCGGAATTATATAGAAAAGAACAGCAGGAGAAGATCGACCAGATCAAGGGGGAACAACGGGAGATTGCTTGGGGAAGTCAGATTCGTTCTTATGTTTTCTGTCCTTATACCCTAGTAAAGGATCATCGAACCGAAGTGGAAACCGGAAACATTCAGGTAGTGATGGATGGGGATATCGACTTGTTTATCGAAGCTTTTTTGCGATCTAAATATAATGTGGGCTAAAAGAAAAAGGTGTTAACAAAGTGGATAAGCGAATAATCGGGATCAGTCTCTTTTTTCTGCTCACTGGTCTTTTTTCCGGCGGCTCTCTTCTGACACGGGCGGTCGAGAGGAATATAAAGAACTCTTTAAAACAACAAGCTCAGGTGGAGGAGAATCTCGAGTTCAAGCTGGCGCCGATGTCAATTAGTGATTTTTTTAAAGGGCAGGTCAGAGAGTTTTCCTTTTCAGCAGTGAGATTAGGATTTCCTGAGGGACCTGTGTTTCAAGAGCTTTCTCTTCAAAGTAAGGGGATGCGTTTTGATGCCGGCGCTCTGTTATTTAAGGGTAAGTTGGAAATACGTGAGCTCAAAGAGACCTTCTTATCCCTTAAAATTCCGGAAAATGAACTGACAGCAATGATCAGGAAAGACCTCCCGGAGATAGAGCCAACTATTTTTTTAGAAGAAGGACAGGTGGAACTTAAAGGCTCTCTCGATCTTTTAGGTCAAGGGAGGCTACCCTTTAGCGCTACTGCTTATCTTGAAAAGGCCTCGGATCAAAGTCTTCGTCTTACTCCTATTGGTTTAAAAGTAGGCGGGGTTCCTCTGTTGTCAGGACTTTTTAAAAGATACGTCAGTAAAATAACATGGGAGTTTCCTCTTGAAATGCCCTGGCCGGTACGGTTGGACACCTTTCAGATTAAACCAGGAGTCATTAAAATGGAGTGGCGTGAAGAGCGGGAGGGGGGTAAGGGTTGAAGTACTTTTTTTCTGCCGGAGAGTACTCTGGTGATATGCATGCTGCTACTCTAATTCGGGAAGTTAGAAAGAAAGATTCTCAGGCTAAGATCTGGGGAATGGGCGGTCCTTTAATGGCAGAAGCTGGGGCTGACTTACTTGTCGATCCAACCAGCGATAGTACGATTGGCTTTTGGGAAATAGGTAAAAAGTTTTTTTCTTTTAAAAAATACTTAAGTCAGCTAACCCGCTTTTTAAAAGAAAACCGTCCGGATGTGATGGTGTGGGTGGATTTTGGCGGTTTTAATCTTTTACTGGCGGAACAGGCGTCCGCGCTCTCCATCCCGGTAGTCTGTATTTTCCCTCCTTCAGCCTGGGCTTATGGGAAAGGTAGAGCCATTCGGCTTGCCAACTGTGTTAGCCACGTGGTTTCGGTGCTCCCTTTTGAAGCTGATTTTTATCGAGAATATGCTGTCAAAGTAACTTATGTGGGTCATCCGTTGGTAGATCGCGTTAGACCGCTGATTGACCGAGAGCTTTGGCGGAAGTCCCAGGGGGTAACAGACGAAGAAAAAGTAATTCTGCTGATGCCGGGAAGTAGAAGTCAGGAAGTGCGACAGATCCTCCCAGTAATGCTTGAGGCTGTTGCTCAAGTAGCGTTGGAAGATAAAAAATTACGTTTTTTTCTTCCGGTAGCGCCTACGATTGGACGAGAGCGCCTCCGTTCTTACTTGTCTGCTTACCCAGGTCTGGTTAAAACAATAAGCAGTGAAGATGTTTATAATCTGATGGCTGCTGCTGATCTGGGAATAGTGGCTTCCGGCACTGCTACTCTGGAAGCTGCTCTTCTTGGCTTACCAATAATTGTAACTTACCGCATTACTAAGTTCTCGGCCTTTGTTTTTCAAATATTGAGGAATAAAGAGCAGAGAAATAAACCAGTAATGGTTGCTTTACCTAACCTAATACAAGGACGGCGGGTAGTGCCCGAGTTAATTCAGGATGAGTTGACAGCTGAAAATCTCGCCTCCCAATTCCGGTCATTTTTGGGTCAAAAAGAGCTGGTTGAGGAGGTTAGAGAAGAACTGCTTGGGATTAATGAACTTCTTGGTCCACCAGGGATCATGGAAAGAGTAGCAAAGATTGTCATGGCCGAGGCTGCTCAAAAAAGATAATAAAGTCCGGGAGGGGGTTATTCATCGATAGGGTTATGGGTTTTTTCCATAGCCCTATTTTCTTTGGTAAGATCTGTTCCGATTTTTATTCTTCCGGTGAGGAAAGAAAGGAACCTTTTGGTGACGACTTGCAAAGTAAACAATGGTGGTTGCTTGGTTTGGAATGCGTGAGTAGTGAAACCGCTAATAAGATGATCTGGTTTTTATTTTTAGTTCTACCTTGCCGTTTCCTGACATATTTTTTACCGATAAAAGTAAAGAGGGATCGGCAATGCGTATTTTTGTTATATCTCGCTTTAAACTTATTGGTTTAGCTATACTAGGGGCCTTTTTATTCTGGTTTTACTCTCACCCCATAGTTTTACGTAATACTGCGCGGCAGGTCTCAGTTTTACTAGGTAACCGGATCATACCGATCTATTCTGTCGAAAGTGAAGGGCAAAAAGTAGCACTTTCTTTTGATGCGACCTGGGGCGCGGATCAAACTGAAGAACTTCTGCGGATACTAAAGGCCAATAAGGTTCGTACTACCTTTTTTCTCTGCGGTTTATGGATTGAAAAGTTTCCTGAAATGGTAAAAAAAATTGCTATTGACGGGCATGAGCTTGGTAATCATTCCTATACTCATCCACATATGAACAGCCGATCAGAGAAGGAAATTACTTTTGAGTTAACTCGCACCCATTACCTAATTAAGGAATTAACCGGGCAGAACGCTACTCTTTTTAGACCGCCCTTTGGCGAATACAATAACAAAGTAATTGAAACAGCGAAAGCCTGTGGTTATACTACGATTATTTGGGACGTGGATTCGCTAGACTGGAAGGATTTAACGGCTGAGGCGATGATTGAAAGGGTAACGAGTCGGGTTAAAACCGGTTCGATTATTCTTTTTCATAATGCTGGAAAGAATACTCCTCAAGCAGTAAATCAGTTACTACCGCTTCTAAAGCGTAAAGGATTTTCTATCGTTTCGATTTCCGAGTTATTACTTGAAGGGGAGACTTATACGGACCATACTGGACGGCAGTATCCTAAAAAAGGCGCAAGCAGCAAGAGAGTACCAGGGGTGAAAAGTGATCCGGGGCTTATCAACCTCAATCCAAAGTGGGGGGATAATAATGAAACTGATTATCTTAGAGCGAAGTAAGATTATTAAGTTTATCTGCTGGATTCTGCTGGTGGTTTTAAGCGCCGGTGTGGCTGGACAATGGTCGCGCTCGAAACGAAAATGGTTTGGAGTAAGAGAGCGAGTAACTTTAGAAGGAAGGTCAATGGCGAGGCTTTTACCGGAAGAAGTGCGAAAAGTAGTTACTGAAATGGCTAAATTATTTACAATTGAACCGCAGAACGCAGGTTATTTCTTGGAAACCGGGGAAGTGATTCCGGAAAAACATGGCCGTGGAGTTGATATTGAAACTACGATTGCTACTGTGCTAAAGGCGGCGCCTGGTGAGAATTTAAATCTAATCACCTATGCCATCCCGGCAACTGTAGGAAAAGATTACTTTTCCCCAGTATTTCAAGGGCCCACCGGTAAGAGGGAGGTTAGTCTTACTATTAATGTGGCTTGGGGAGAAGAGGAACTTCCTGCGATGTTAGCAATTTTTAAACAGCATGGGGTGAAAGCCACTTTTTTCTTTGATGGTGAATGGGTGAAGAAATTTCCGGAATTTGTGAAACAAATCGAGACGGAAGGTCACGAAATAGCTAACCATGGGTTATACCATGGGCATCCTGTCACCATGAGTAAAGAGGAGCTTAAACGGTTAATAGTTGACAATGCCAAGCTGCTAAAGGAGGTTACAGGGAAAGAACCAGCTAAACTTTTTGCTCCCCCCTATGGAGAATTTAATGATCAGATTGTGGCTGTAGCTGGAAACCTTGGTTATCGTACGATTATGTGGACGATTGATACGATTGATTGGCAACGTCCTACTCCGGAAGTAATTATCCGTCGAGTGGTTGATAAAATAAAACCGGGAGCGATTATTCTGATGCATCCTACTGTTCCTACAGTAAAGGCGCTGGAGCGAATAGTGAATACCCTTCGGAACCAAGGATATGCTTTGGTTACTGTGTCAGAGCTTTTAAAGAAAGAAGACCCTTGAGGTCTTTTTTTGTGTCAGCAGGCAATACATTAGAGGAAAAGAAGGGAAAAAGAAAAAGTTAGAGAACCATTTAACGGTAAGAACTGTTCTAGGACCGGAGTTAGGAAGAAAAGTATGTTTGAGGTGATAAAGATGGAGCGGATAACAACTTTGCAAGGAATATTAAAACCAATGGATAGACTATTTGGGAAATTTATGGATAATGTTTCGTTTAAGAAAAAACTACTCTTCTTTTTCCTCTTGGTCTCTTTAGGACCTATTCTTATGATTGGGATGATTGTTTATACCAGCTCCAGGATAACGATTCATAATAAAATGACTTACTATTCTAACGATAGTCTAACAAAAAGTAAACAGCAGATGGAGATGATCCTCAAAAGATACGAAGATCTTACCTACCAAATGATGGTGTATAAAGATGTAAATAAATTATTTATCGATTTTATTGAGGACGAAGATAACCATACATCTGCTAGGATAGAATTGGAAAATTATTTGAACAGTATTGCCTTTAGTAATCCTAATATCTTTGCGATCAAGTATATAAGTACGGCTGGTGAGGAGATAAATGCAGGAGGGGAAATATCTTCTTCGTATGAAACCGCCTTTAAAGAATCATCAGTTAATGACACGGTTACTAAGGATAACGATAGAGTTCATTGGTTGCCACCAGTAAAAGCTAATAATGCGGGTGAAGGCGTTCAGGTGCTCATGGGTAGAATGATTAAAGATTTTAGTACTGGTATAGATGTGGGTAATATCTTTTTCTTTATTAATGAGAGTAGTTTCGATCGGGCGTTAAATGAATATCTATATGAAACCGATGGTATCGCGGAAAATAGGATTAAAGGTAATTATCTAATACTCTTGGACAATAACGGTAGGATTCTTTCTAGCCCTAGAAAAGAAGAGATCAATAATAATATTTTTGATCTGTTAAAAAGAAAAGAACACCTGCGCGCTCTAATTGAGGGGGAAGATTTAAACACAAACTTTAATAATGTTTTAAATAAAAAATCTGTTCAAATAAGTTTTAAAGAGATAAATAGCGACTGGTTTTTACTTGGGATAGCGCCTACTTCTTATCTTTATCGAGAAACGCGTGGTATTGGCTGGCTTACATTGCTGATCGTGATTTTGAGCGGAGTCGTAGCGGTCTTGATTTCTTTATATGTTTCGTTTACCATTTCCATTTTTGTGGAAAATGTAGTTCAAGCAATGGAAAAGGCGGAATACGGAGATCTGACTGCTAGAGTCAAAGTGGAAACTACTGATGAACTAGGTGAGCTTGGGAATAGTTTTAATCGAATGGCTGAAAACATTTCTAGTCTAATTGTTGATACTAAACAAGCGATCGATGCTGTTCAAGGTAGAAGTGTTGTTATGGAGCAAAATTCTGAACAGTCTGCGCAAGCAGCGGCCAATGTTGCCGCTGCGATGGAAGAGATTAACAAAGGAACGATGGAACAGACGACCGAATCTGAGAAATCATCAAAACTGATGTCTGATTTGGCAATGCTGATCGATGATACTGTCGGAAAGGCGAGAGAGGTTGAGGGGATTACCGGTTCGACAAAATCATTAAGCGTTAACGCCCAGGAAGCATTAGAATTATTAATAGAAAAAACAGGTCTTGTCGATCGGATTACTCATAACATTGTTAGTAATATTGATGAGTTAACTACTAGTGCTGAACAGATTAGCCGGATCACAGAGGCGATTACTAATATTGCTGAGCAAACCAATCTACTTGCGCTTAATGCGGCTATTGAAGCGGCTAGAGCCGGAGAAGCGGGACGAGGCTTTGCGGTAGTTGCTGATGAAGTTAATAACCTGGCTTCCCAAACACAAGAATCTGTTAAAGTAATTAATGATATTTTGAGAAACATCGAAAACAATACAGAAGTATCGAGGGTGACTGCCGAACAAGTTTATCAAGTAGTCGACGAGCAAAATTCAGCTGTTTTGCTGACAAGAAAAGCCTTTGAACAGATTGTTGTAGCCATGGATAACGTGGTCAAGCGGATGAGCGATATGACCGGGAATATAGGTACGATTAACGAGTTTAAAGACCAGACCGTTAATTCGATTATCAATATTAGTGCGATTTCTGAAGAAACAGCAGCTTCTGCCGAAGAGGTTTCAGCATCTGCCGAGGAACAAACGGGAATTGCTAAAACTACAAAACAGGTAGCAGAAGAGTTACGTTCCATGGCGGAGAGGTTAGTAGGAGCGATTGCTCAATTTATTGTAACACGCGAAGAATAATCCTAATCTGCCCAATAATAACGTTTACCTTTGATCTTTCGTTTTCAGATTTAGGTGAGATCATTACTAATTCATAGAAATTTTACTAAGATCTATTGTGCAAAAAGGGAGTAAATGCTATAATTAAAACATATAACATAGGCTGGTATCCGGCGAACCAGACCTGCTTTAAATTAAAGTTATAAAAACACCTGTTCGGAACCGATCTGGTCCGAAACTGGTAAGAACTGGTTACTTGTTAAGTAGGAGCCTTCGCCGGAAGGCTTTTTCTATTTTTTAAAGGAGGAAAGGAAGATGAGAATCAAGTTTTCACCTCTGTATCTATTTCTTCTAGTGCTAGTCTTGATGGTTTCCGGCGGTCTTCTACTAGTAGGAGGAAAAGGCTCTGAAAATAAAGTAGTAGTTGTCGTGCCTCAAGACCCGGATTATTTAGATCCCCATCAGGCATCAGCAGCAGGGACTTATGAAATGATGTTCAATGTTTATGAGGGTCTACTAAAACCGACTCCAGAGGGAGGGCTCTCTCCGGCGATAGCCGACAGTTATAGTATCTCGCAAGATGGTCTTACTTACACCTTTATCTTGCGAAAAGGGGTGAAGTTTCATCATGGAAGAGAAGTAACAGCGGATGATGTGAAATTTTCTTTGGAGCGTTTAATGGGAACGCATACTGGTAAACCCCTCTCTCCCTTCTTTGAAAAGGTAAAAACGATCGAGACTCCGGATTCCCGAAGAGTGATAATTAAGTTAAAAGAAGTTGATGCTTCCCTTTTAAGCAACCTCACAGTGGCGATTGTTCCTCAGGACAACTTAAACCTAAATACTCATCCAATTGGAACCGGACCCTTTCGTTTTGTCGAGTATCGACCGGGTCAGCGTTTAATCATTGAAAAATTTAAGGATTATTGGGAGCCCAAATTGCCATTAGTGGATAAAGTAGAGTTTAGAATTATCCCTGACCGGGAGGCGGCGCTGATTGCTTTAAAAACAGGAGCGGTCGATATTTATCCCCGGATCGATAATGAGCGGATCGAGGAGTTGGGGGACGGGTTTTGCCATTTGCAAGGAATGCAAAATTTAGTCCAGGTCATGGCGATGAATTTAAAACGCAAACCCTTTAATGATCTACGAGTGCGTCAAGCAATTAATTATGCGGTTAATGTAGATGAAATAATTCAGATGGCGGCTTTTGGCTTTGGGACAAAACTGGGTTCCGGGTTTAGCCCGGCGATGTCCATGTTTTATGAACCGGGTTTAGAGGAGTTGTACCCCAACAATGTGGAAAAAGCTAAGAAGTTACTAGCTGAAGCTGGTTACAAAGATGGCTTTAGAACAACAATTTCCGTACCTTCCAACTACTCATTCCACGTTGATACCGCCCAAATTATTGTCGAACAGTTAAAAAAAGTTGGGATTGAGGCCCGGATTGAACTGGTAGAGTGGGCGGTTTGGTTACAAAGGATATATAAAGGACGGGATTACGAGATGACCATCACCGGTTTAGCAGGAAAACTTGATCCCCTGCCGGTTTTGATTAGATATACTTCTGATTACCCTAATAACTTTTTTAATTACAGTAATCCTGAATTTGATATTTTAAATCGGCAAGCAGCGGCGGAAAGTGACCAGAAGAAGCGGGCTGTCTTGTACAAAAAAGCCCAAAGAATTTTGGCTGAAGAGGCAGCCGCTGTTTTTATCATGGATCCCCATTATACGGTAGCCTTCAAGGAAAATATCGCCGGGTATAAAATGTATCCTTTATATATCCAAGATATGTCCACGGTCTATGTTACCGAGTAATTTAAAAATGAGGATGCGCGATGAGTTATCTACCAGGGAAATTTTTAACCTTTATCATAACACTGTGGCTGGTTTCACTGTTAACTTTTGCGGTCTTTCAAGTGATTCCCGGCAACCCTGCCCAAATTATCCTCGGTACGGAGGCTTTACCTGAACAAATTGCTGCTCTTGAAGAAGAATTAGGTTTAGATTTACCTTTGCACCTTCGCTATCTCAGGTGGATAGGGGGAGTGTTTCGGGGTGACTTGGGAAACTCCCTCCGTTTTTCTCAACCGGTTCTGGAATTGCTGGTCAATAGTTTACAGGTTACTTTACCGATGGCTGGAATGGCCCTAATTTTCATCGTTTTTTTAGGGATTCCCTTGGGTATTGTAGTTGGCCGTTATCATTACAAAAAGCAGGGGCTGATTCTTTCGATTGTAACTCAATTCGGGACAGCGGTCCCTTCTTTTTGGTTGGGAATTTTATTGATGCTGGCTTTTGCCCAACTGCTTAAACACTTTGCCCCGGGAACATTTGTTCCCTGGGAAGAGAACTGGGTAGGGGCTCTTTTTTCTTTATTCCCCCCCGCTTTAGCGGTTGCTCTCCCGAAGGTTGCGGTTCTTAGTCGTTATGTCAGCACTGCCTTTGTCGAAGAAGGTGGGGCTGATTATATTAGAACCGCTTATGCCAAGGGATTAACGGAAAAAACTGTTCTTTATAAACATTTATTAAAAAACATCTTAATTCCAGTAACGACAGTGATGGGCTTAATGATCACTGATATACTTGGCGGGAGCATTATAGTGGAAAAAGTCTTTGCCCTTCCGGGGATTGGTCGCTTGTTGGTGACGGCGATTAGTTTTCGTGATTTTCCCTTAATGCAAGCGATTGCTCTTTATCTGGCAGGCATGGTGGTTCTTATTAATTTACTGGTTGATCTTGCTTACTGCTTTATAGATCCGAGAATTCGTCTAAGATAGGTGAGATTATGACAAGAAAAGTAAGTCTCAATTTAATATTAGGGGGCGCTCTGGTGTTGCTCTTTCTGTTTACGATGGTGGTTAGTTTTTTTTACACCCCTTATGATGTTAATCAGATGCGCAGTGAGGAGCGCTTGCTCCCCCCCGGAGGGCGGTACCGTTTGGGCACGGATAATTTTGGCCGTGATATCTTGAGTCGGATCATGAAAGGGACACAAACCGCTTTCTTGGTAGGAACTATTTCTGTAATAATAGGAATGGTTATGGGGGTGATCTTAGGGGCGGTAAGTGGTTACTTTGGAGGATGGTTAGAACGGATCATTATGCAAATTAACGAGACAATACAGGCTTTTCCCGGAGTATTATTAGCTTTGATGATTGTGGCTGCTTTCGGACCGGGAACTTTTAATACCATCATCGCTTTAAGTATTACCGCTATTCCGGGCTTTATGAGGATCACCCGGAGTGGATTTTTACAATATAAAGAGTACAGTTTTGTGGAAGCTGCAGAGACGCTTGGTATTAGTTCACCGGGGATTATGTTCAAGCATATCCTTCCCAACCTCTATCCAACAATAGTCGTTGCGGCTTCCGCCGGGTTTGCGGGGACTTTGTTGGCTGAGGCGGGATTAAGCTACTTGGGGCTTGGCGTCCAACCTCCCGAGCCTAGTTGGGGCCGGATGTTACATGAAGCCCAGAGTTATCTGTTTAAAGCTCCCTGGTATAGCTTAGCGCCTGGTTTTACGATTTTACTTTCGGTTTTGGGTTTTAACCTTCTCAGTGATGGTGTTCGCGATTTGCTTGATCCTAAAAGTTAAGAGACATGATGTTTAGCATCTAAGATTGTGGCATTTTTGGTAATTATGTAATTCCCTTAAGATGATAATGGGGAGGTAGGCGCCTCTCCGTTTTTTATTGGGCTTAAAAAACCCTGCACGTCATCTGTTTGCTGCATTGACAGGAAGAATAATTTACCATACAATTAAAAATGTTGTTTGGATTTTACTTTATTTCTGTGAAAGGTGATCCATTTTGATTAAGAGATTTATTAAGTACTATCGGCCTCATTTGCAATTATTCATAATTGATTTGGTTTGCGCTTTTGCGATAGCAGGTATTGATCTGGTTTTCCCTACGATCCTTCGGAAAATTATTGATGAGTTGCTTCCGGCAGGAGAACTTAATCGTATTCTAGTGGCCGGAGTAATCTTGCTAATGATTAACGGGGTAAAACTGGTCTTAGAATATATTGTTACTTTTTGGGGGCATGTTTTGGGGATAAGGATGGAGTATGCTATGAGGAAAGAACTATTTACTCATTTACATAAACTCTCCTTTAACTTCTTTGATAATACGAAAACGGGTTATTTAATGTCAAGAGTAGTAAATGACCTGGGGGAGATGAATTACTTCGTTCCCGGGAGTATTCATTTTGAGTATTAACCGACAAGGGAATCGAAGAACAGGGAACTCACGAGGAACTTATGATTAATAATAAAGTATATGCTGGATTATATAAGAACCAATTTGCAATGGAAAATCTGTCTTGTTTTTTGTTTGGGTCAAATGGTAGTTAACGTTGACGACTATATAGTGTTGAACTGATATTCGAGGGAATTGTCTAAGATTAGACAATTCCTAGTGGG
>DHOO01000080.1:23398-30374 GCA_002409975.1 Firmicutes bacterium UBA5388 | reverse complement strand
ACCAAAAAAGCTAAAAATATTATATCCTTCACAATTTAGCGGGTATTTTCCGAGCAGGATATTTTTCAATTCATGCTTATTGACCAGACTCCCTTCAATGCTTGGTAGAAACAACTAAGTATTCTTCTGCTGACTTGGGTTTTGTGTCAACATTCGTCATGCCGAGTTTATGGCGAAATACTTTTCAGAGCACGGCGTTGAGGCGCTGGCTGTTCATAGTGGGGGTTCCCCTTCCGGATATGCCGGTGACCGGCGGGAAGCAGTGGCCGCCTTGGAAAAAGGCGAAGTAAAAGTGATCTTCGCCGTTGATATCTTTAATGAAGGCGTCGATATACCCACACTAGATACAGTAATGTTTCTGCGGCTGACCGAGTCATTAACTGTTTTCCTGCAACAACTGGGGAGAGGGTTACGCAAGGCTCAAGACAAAACTCACCTGGTGGTTTTGGACTTTATCGGTAACTATAAACGAGCGTACCGGATCCCGGCGCTTTTGTCCGGTGAGAGACCGGAAAAGTATGAAACGTTGGAGCGGCGGTTATCGGAGTTGGAATACCCGGAAGGTTGCCAGGTGCACTTTGATTTTCAGGTCTTGGATCTTTTTCAGCAGATGGCGGCGTGGGATCCATTGGCCAAGCGGATGCGGGACGAATTTTTCCGGCTTTGGGACGAACTGGGGCGCCGTCCGACCAGAATCGAGATGTATACCGGAACCGACTTGCCTTTCCGGGAGTTTCTCAAAGAGGGCTGGTTACGGTTTTTGCATTCCGTCGATGCGCTGACGGAAGAAGAAAACGGTTGGTTGGAGACATCGGCTGAGGCCTTCTTGCGAGAGACTGAAAAGATCGCTTTTACTAAAGCATATAAACTCCCGACCTTACGGGCACTTTAAATCGTAGAGGGTGGGATTAAACCGACAGTTAGTTTGCGCGAGATCGGCGAAGAGTTTATGCGGTTTTATCATGAAAACCCTCTGCATCAGAAGGATTTAAAGAATAAGAGTAACCGGAATTGGCGAAGTTGGGGTGTCGAGTAGTTTGCGGAATTGGCGCGGAAGAATCCGGTTCATTTTCTGACCAAGGGTTCGCCTTTTTTAAATCACTTACAGGGGATACTTCAACTTTTACTTTATTAATATTTATCATTAAATGGATTTCCTTTAGAGAATCAATAAATATAACTTGAAAACTGCTTTTTAAAGATTGGGGTTAGGACTTGACAGATGGCCTGTTGGATAAGCCTGTCCACGACGGTGGGGATTCCCAGTTTTCTGTGTTTTTCTTTGCCACTTTCAGTAACTTTCGTTGACACGATCTATAATCGGGCTATTTGCGTTATCTCCATATTCAACTATCCCACCACAATATATTGATAGCCTTTCTGTAAGTGACACACTATATATTTCTCCTGAATCTGTGGCTTGTTATTTGCCAAGAAAAACACTATCGCAAGCTTTCATGATTTTCCTTGGTGGTAAGGAAGCCACAGATTCAGGATTGGCGTGACCTCAAATTAAGGTAATAACGCAATTAGCTTTAATCTTGGAATAAGTTGGATTTAACAAATGGTTATGGTATTATTACAATAAGGTAAAAAATATTGCTTTTTTTACATCGACGGAAAGGGAGGGAAAGTAAGGTGAAAATCCTGACGCTTTTAGCTTTTTTTAAGAAACAAAAAGCCAGGGTGTTGATGTCGATCATTGTTATTATATTTCTCCTCCTGATTGAAGGCGGTCTAAGCCTAAAGTATATCAAGGACCTGACCCACCGTTCGGAAGAAGTTTACCAAGTTACAACTAAGGGTTCGATCGAGTTGAATCTCTTAGAGGAACAACTACGTGAACTTGAAACAGTTTATGCTCTGGGATTAAATGAGCAAAGCGATACAGTTAAGATCAAATATTTAAGTAGTGAAATGATTAGTAATCTAGCTATACTAATTGAGACATACCCGGGGGAACCGTTTATTGCCAACCTTAGTAATCAAGTGGTTAAACTGCTGCGCATTTTTGACGAGTTAGATGAAGAAGGCTTTCAATGGGAAGTGATGAATGAATTACGCGAACGAAACCAAAAAATTAAGAGCGATTTGATTATTTTTAAAGCATCCCGTCGATTGAAAGGTTCCTCGGTTGTTAGAGACACGGAGCTGTTCTCCGAACGGTCCCGCAATATTTTTGTTTTTAGCTTAATTCTTAGTTTAGTAGGAATTACCGCTTTAATTATGATCATAGTTCGTTCGAAAACGACTGATCAAGCTTCTAAGGAGAGCGTAGTGCTTTCATTCGGGCCACAATCGGTGGGAGGATTTAAAATCGAAGAAAAAGAAAGCCTCCTCCGGTTGAAAAAGATGAGCAGTAGAGAACTTGAAGTGCTTAAATTGATGGCTTTGGGTTATAGTAATAAACAAATTGCCGACGAACTTTTCGTAGCAGAACAGACCGTAAAAAACTATGTAAGCAATATTTACAGCAAACTGGGGGTTAATGACCGCGTTACAGTATCAATCCTAGCGCTGAAAGCGGGCTTGATTAATGAAACAGAGACTTCAACCAGTTCAGATAAGGACTTTTAGCTTTAGCGGACAGAACATTAAATCTTTCTTTTTGCGACTATTAAACGGGTGTGGAAAAAAATTCATACCGAAGGGTATGAGTTTTTGTATCTTTTTCATTTCTAAAGCTTTTTGCGTTGTTACTATTAAAAAGAAGCCCAATACAATATATAGTGTTTGACTTGTATTAGGCTATCTGTATATTGTATTGGGACAATTAAATCAAGGGACAACGCAAAAAGCCCTTCTAAGAAACAATTATTGATAAGTACCGCAGTACTAAATTACGTTAAAGTTCTAAGTTAGTACTTTTGTACTCGTGACAAAGGTAGTGGATTCTCCTATATTGTAAATGAACCGTAACCCAGATTAGTGTTTTAAAGTGTTTTAAAAGGAAGTGTAAATTTAGTTCTTCAGTTTAGGTTTTGGGGGAGGAAAGAATATGCTAAGTAAAAAGTGGAGATTATTACTGTGCTTGTTTATTTGGTACTTAAGTTTAATTACGTTTATAAATATCTGCCGAGCGGAGAAGAAGGAAGTAATGATTTACACTTCTATGAAAGAAGCTCAAATGTCGGCTCTGAAAATCGGTTTTATGAAGAAATACCCGGAAATTGAGATGAAGTATGAGATTGCAGGTTCCGGCATGATTATGCAAATGTTACGCACCGAGGAAAGCACCGGACGGATCAAGGCTGATCTTCTATGGCTGGGTGAACCTTCTTGTTATTATATATTAAAGGAAAAGGGACTATTAACTCCCTACCATTCCCCGGAGGCAAAGAAGATCCCCCAAGTTTTAATTGACCGGGATAATTACTACTGCGGCGCCCGCATGGTAACGGTGGGTCTTGTTTATAATTCGCAGACGATACAGGCGGAAGAGATTCCGACTGATTGGAAAGATCTACTGCAACCCAGGCACAAAGGGTTAATCGCGATGACCGACCCCTATTTTTCCGGGACAGCCTTGTATACGGTTGCCGGTTTATATCAAAGCCCAAAGTATGGCTTAAAGTTTTTCCGAGCTTTGAAAGAAAATGGGATTCACCTGGAAAATAACGCGGTTACCGTCGTAGAAAAAGTTAGCTCCGGCATTTATGATCTTTGCATTGGCGTTGATTATATTGCCAAAACGATCAAGGATAACGGCGGACCGGTGGAATTTATCTACCCACGCAGCTGTATTTCTACGATCCCAAGTCCAATCGCCATCTTTAGAGGCGCCTCTAATATGGAAGAAGCAAAAAAACTATATGACTATATTCTTTCCATCGAAGGACAGTTGATTTTAATGAAAGAAAATGTTATTCCCGTGCGACCCGAGGTTAAGCTTGAAGGGGCGATTACTATTAAAGAAGCGGTTAATCGGTCCCTGCCGGTGAATAATGAGCGTCTAGTCTTGGAACAAGCGATGATGCTGGCGCAGTTTGAAGCGATTATGAAGGGAAATAAGGATTATTAACTAGGTAGTCGCTCACGCTGGCTACCGCCCGCGCACATGAAGTGATGAAAATTCGAAGCCAGGTGAGCGACAAGCCCCAGAGGCCGCAGAAGCTGGTCATTCGGAGCGGCGCCTCTGGACTAAATTACAGGAATTAAAGCCGGGAGAATGACAGACTATTTTCTAGGAAGACAATTACCTATTACTAAGAATCGATCAATTCTTCTAAATTTAGCGGAGAGGAGGTGATTAGCGGGTAGGTTTTCACCGGAAATATCAGAAAATTATTAAATGTGGGAAGGATGGTAAAAATGAAAAAAATATTACTAATCCTCTGTTTGCTTGCGATCCTAACGGCATCGGTAGTTCTTCAGGCGGCGCCGAAAATGAATGTGATGATTTATTCTTCCATGAAAGACTCGCAACTATCAGCATTGAAGGAAGGTTTCTCCAAGAAATATCCAAATATTGTTTTTGATTTCTATACTGCCGGAACAGGTAAGGTAATGACAAAGATTTCCACCGAGCAACAAGCCGGCGGGATCAGCGCTGACCTAATCTGGGTGGGCGAACCAACTAACTATGTGGAATTTAAGAAGCAAGGGCTACTGTTGCCTTATGCTTCTCCGGAAGCTAAGACCATTCCGGCTGCGATGAAAGACCCGGATAATTGCTACTGTGCGGCACGACTGGTTGGTTTGGGAATTGTTTACAATACCATTAATGTAAAAGGAAACGACATTCCCAAAGATTGGGATGACCTCCTAAAGCCAAGATTTAAAGGGCTATTAACGATGACGGATCCGATTTTTTCCGGAACGACCTTATACACAGTAGCAGCGTTGGTACAAAGCGAAAAGTATGGCTGGAAGTATTTGGAGAGATTAAAAGCTAATGGTATTAAACTGGTTCAAGGCTCCAGCGATGCTCCAAATAAAGTCGGCGCCGGTGAATATGATGTTTGTATCGGGGTGGATTACATTGCTAAAGATCTGATCAGGCAAGGATCTCCGGTCGGCTTTGTCTATCCTGCCAGTGGGATGTCGCTGGTATCCAGTCCGATCGCCATCGTCAAAAACACTAAAAATCTGGAAGCGGCTAAAATATTATATGACTATATTCTCTCACTCGAAGGACAACAGATCTTGGTGAAAGCCAACACCACCCCCATTCGTTTTGAAATTAAAGTTGAAGATGTAAATCTGGAAACGATTATTAAGAACGCCTTACCTGTTAATGACGAGAGGTTGGTCGCGGAGAAAGACGAAATGCTCAAGCGGTTTGATGAATTAATGAAAAAGTAGGTTCCAATTGGCAGTCTCAGGAAGGGCGTATGCCCTTCCTGAGAGCTATCAATTCAGGGAAGGAGTATTTTCATGGCTGAAATTAAATTAGAAAATATAACAGTGGCGTATGGTGAAAAAACCGTGATTGATGACTTCTCCCTTCAGGTGAGGGATGGAGAGTGTTTCACGATCTTAGGTCCTTCTCCGTGCGGAAAAACCACAGTGTTGAGAGCAATTGCCGGTTTTGAAAAACCGCAACGTGGAGAGGTTTGGATCGGAAGTAAGCTGGTCAGCAGTAAAGAAAAGAGGGTATTTATCACCCCGGAAAAGCGCAACGTAGCCGTGGTATTTCAAGATTATGCGGTCTGGCCGCATATGACGGTAGCGGAGAATGTTTATTATCCTTTAAAGAAACGCAAAGTTCCCAAAGCAGAAAGTAAGAAACTAGTCAAAGAAGCCTTAACACAAGTAAGAATGGATGGTTATGCCCAACGTTTACCTTATCAGCTTTCCGGCGGGCAACAACAACGTGTGGCACTGGCCAGGTCATTGGTCGCCTCGAACGATCTCATTTTACTGGATGAACCTTTATGCAACTTGGACGCCAATTTACGAGAAGAAATGCGGTTTGAGATTAAGCGGTTACAAGAAGAGACCGGTGTCACCATTATCTATGTTAGCCATGATCAAGATGTCGCGTTGTCAATTGCCAACCGGATGGCCGTGTTGGATCCGCATGGTAAAATTAGACAGTTGGGTGAGCCGGAAGACTTGTTTAAAAACCCGGTTGATAGTTATGTCTACCGTTTTTTAGGGCTTTCAAACTTTATCCCGGTCGAACTCGTCGAAAATAAGTTATACGTACAGGAGGAGACGGAAAGCATACCGTTTCCCTATCCCTTACCACGTAAGCTTAACCAGAAGACTTTCTTTGCCGCCTGTCGTCCAATGAATATTCGGCTCAGCAGGGAGGGTAATCTTAAAGGCCGGGTGAAAAGAGTAATTTTCCTAGGGAATATTTATGAATACCGTGTCCAGCTTGGAAAATATGAGATTCGGGTGCAACAAGACGCATTTTCCGCTTTAGAAAACGGTGTTTTTAATGAAGGGGAAATCTGCGCCCTAACGCTCAAAGATCACCGTTATTATGAAGACATTGAGGAGGTATCATCTTGAGAGCTAATGTAGTAAGGCAAAGAAGCGACCTGGAAAAGAAGGACGGTTTTAAGCTTGACATCGGACAAATACTGATGATCATCTCCGCAGTTATCCTTTTTATTACTGTGGCTTTACCCATGGTGATGATCGTTTATAACGTTTTCTTCTACAAAGGGACCTTTGACTGGCGATTATTTACGGAAATTCTGATGCATCCGGACAATTTGATGGCGATGTGGAATACGATCAAGATTGCCTTCTTGGTTACAGTTTTTGGGACAATTACGGGGCTCTTTTTTGCCTGGTTAATTGCACGGAGCGATATTCCATTAAAAGGGTTAATGAAGAGTCTGTTTACGGTTCCTTATATGTTTCCGCCTTTTATTGGGGCAATGGCGTGGGGACTTTTACTGGCGCCGCGTTCCGGATATATCAACAAGATGTTTATGACTTTAACCGGAGGTAATCAACCTTTATTTAATATTAATTCGGTGGCGGGAATTGTCTTTGTTGAGCTCTGCTACTATTTCCC
>DHOO01000080.1:0-23207 GCA_002409975.1 Firmicutes bacterium UBA5388 | reverse complement strand
CTGGAGAGAATGGACCCGACGCTGGAGGAGTCGGCGAGAATTGCCGGCGCCGGTCAGTTAACGGTCATCCGAAAGATTACCTTCCCATTAGTGGTTCCGGCGATTGCGGCCGGCGCCATGTTAATCCTGATTTCCACACTATCCCACTTTGGGGTGCCCGCCATTCTTGGATTTTCCAATAATATCTTTACTTTACCGACAAAGATCTACGAGTTAATCTATAAGTCGGCTGGAAGTTTTGAAGGGATTAGACAGGGAGCTTCGCTTTCTGTGCTCTTGGTCATAGTGGTGGTGCTGGCCTTAGCGCTACAGCGTCGCATTTTGCGCGCCGGTCGCTATGATATCATTCGGGGAAAAAGTATGCGACCAATGTTAATCAAATTACGTCGCTTTAAAATTCCCATGGTCGTGGTCTGTTTGCTTTCTCTAGCCATTATTGTGCTCTTACCACTCGTAATCATCTTTCTCGTCGGTTTCCTAAAAGCCTATGGTTTACCGCTCAAACTGGAGAATATGACGTTTAATAACTATCATCATGTCCTTTTAGTCTCGAAAATGGCCCGCGATGCGATGAAGAACAGCGTGGTGTTATCAATTTCCGCAGCCATTATTACGATGTTTGTCGGGACAATGGTCGCCTATGTGATCGTCAAGATCAAACCTAAGGGGAAAGGAATTCTGGAAGTACTCGGACTATTGCCGTATTCGATTCCCGGAATCGTCCTGGCGGTTGGTGTGATCCTAACGTGGAGCGGTAGCTTTAAAATAAACCTCTATAATACCCTTTGGATTATTCTCATTGCTTACATCGCTCGCTATATGGCATTTTCTTTAAAATCAGCCTCCGCTTCACTGGAACAGGTTCATAATTCCTTGGAAGAAGCCGCGCGGTCTTGCGGCGCTAGTCACTTTGGGTCATTGCAAGATATTACTCTGCCCTTAATTCGTCCGGGGATGATTGCCGGTTTCTTTTTAATCTTTCTGCCGGCGATGAGAGAGTTAACCACCTCCATTTTGCTTTACGGCCCGTTTACGCGGACGCTAGGAGTAGCGATTTACTCGATTAAAGAGGAAGGGAATATGGTACAGGCTTCTGCGCTTGCCGGTATTGCCATCTTAATCATCATTATGGGAGAAATGGCGCTCCGGCTGGTCACGCGCGAAAGGAGGGGAAAATAAGATGGACCATGTTATTCTCAAGGATGTCAGTAAAACGTTTGTAACCAAAACTTTTGGCGCGGTTACGGCGGTGAACAATGTCAATCTCAAGATCAAAGCAGGAGAATGTTTCTCCTTTCTCGGCCCTTCCGGCTGCGGAAAGACCACTACTTTACGGTTGATCGCCGGGTTTGAAGATCTCTCCGCCGGTGAAATATGGTTAGGGGAGCAACCGTTTTCCATTAAAGTAAAGAATTTTTACCTTCCTCCGGAAAAAAGAGGTTTAGGTATGGTTTTTCAGGCCTTTGCCGTTTGGCCCCATTTAAACGTCTTTGAAAATGTCGCTTTCCCGTTGCGGATTATTAAGACGGAAAGATCAGTGCTCATCGATCAGGTAAGGGAAGCCTTGAAACATACCAACCTGTCGGGAGTGGAAGAAAAATACCCTTCCGAGTTATCCGGTGGACAGCAACAACGGATCGCCTTGGCCAGGGCAATTGTCACCAATCCCCAGGTTTTACTGCTGGATGAGCCGCTTTCGAATCTCGATCCGAAACTACGGGAGATTATGCGGTTTGAAATCAAGGATTTACAGCGCAAGTTCAACTTTACGATCATCTATGTCACGCATGATCAAGCGGAGGCGATGGCGCTCTCCGACCGGATGCTGGTGATGGATATGGGAGTAATCCAACAGATCGACACCCCGCTTAATATGTACAATAATCCCGGTAACAAATTTGTCTATGGTTTTTTAGGGCTTTCCAACTTCCTTCAGGTAAATTTGGTAGATGGTAAAGTATATCCGAGCGGCGCCAATGGTTTAGACCTTGATTGTCCAATTCCGACCGATTTTGGGGAAGCAGAAGCGATCTTGGCTTCTCGACCCAATGAGATCGAATTACTGGCGGAGGGTGGTTTCCCCACGCGGATTAAAAACCGTCTCTTTCTTAGCGACTATATTGAATACCGGGTGGAGATCGGGCAAACCGAAATTCGGATCCAATGTTATGAGGATCAAGGGTTTTCGGTCGGAGATCCTTGCGGGGTAAAGTTTAGCCGCCTGAAATGGTATTCCGTAAAAGATGAGATCTCGGAAGCGGAGCGGGAACGGCGGAAAGTGATCTGATTTAAGGGAGGCTTCTTGCCTCCTCTTTCTATCCAAACGGGCTGTTTTGACCACATTTTCCATCCTTAAGTTGGACTTAACCTTCATACCCGTTGTTGTCTTTAACGGAAAGTATCGTTACGGCGGTGCTTTATTCATAGTGCGGCGTGCCCAGAGGCACAACCGGTGAGAGTCCAGTCACGGGGAGGTGCCCAAGCCATAGTACCCCTTAACTAAGATGTTGCTTTAGCAAAAACCGCATAACAGGGATTTGTCTTAGTTTGAGTTGTAATTTTTATTGACATAGTACCACTATGCTTATAGTAGTACCATGGTACTTTTTATTAAGAGATTAATATTTTAGTACTACAGTAACCATGACAAAAAAAGCCAAAAATGGTTAGATGATAATAGATTAGTAACAACAAATAACATTATCTGTAAAAACGAGGGTCTCAAAATAAGTAAAGTAAATGATTTAAGTAAAGGGAATTTTGGAAAAGGAAGGTGAGATGGAATGTTAAAGGTAATAAAGACTATTGGCAGTTGTTTTTTATGTTTTTGCCTAATATTATCCATCAGCGCCCTCGCTCTCGCGCTTGCGTCCGAAGGTAATGTTGATCAAGACGGAAGCGAGGGGCGGCCGCCGAGTAGCGTCAGTGGTAATGCTGTCGGTTTAGACGGGTCTTTTACTTACGATTTTCCACTAAGCGTACCGCCGGGAACCGATGGAATCGAACCCAATTTAGCCTTAGTATATAATAGCAACGCCGGTAATGGAAATGTTGGTGTAGGCTGGGGCTTATCCGGGATCGGATCCATTACCAGAAGGGGTAAATGGGGCGGCGTGCCGAAATATGACGGCACCGATGTTTTTTACTGGAACGGGCAGAAGTTGATTCGCGATCCTAACGCTACTGGTTATCTTTATCATACGGAAAGAGAAAGCTATGCCCGTATTAAAGCTTCTGGAGATCCGGCGACCGGTACTGGGGTGTCCTGGTATATAACGACCACAGATGGAACCCAATATTGGTTTGGTTCGGATGATGCTAACTGTTACTCGAAAATTAATACAATAGGGTTAACCACCAACCATACTCATACTTGGTTGTTAGATCACGTCAGAAATACAAACCAGCACACGATGAAGTTTTATTATAGCGGAGATGGGGTCAATTTAGGGAAAGATCTGGTAAACGGAGATTATTACATTAAATATATCAAATACTATCTTTTAGAAAACCAAGGAGAAAGGCAGATTATCTTTAATTATGAGGGACGGTCCGACACAAATTTAAGTTACCGGACAGGCTCCAAAGTTTTGGTGGATAAACGGTTAAAAACGATTGTTACCAAGATGGGAAGTTTTTTGGTCAATAAATATGTTCTAGAGTACGATAGCGCTCCCGACACCGCAAGGAGCAGACTGAAAAAGATTACCACCTGCGGAAACGACAGTTCTCCGAGCACACTGGTGGTCGACGGGACAAGCATGCCACCGGTGGAGTTTGTTTACCAGACTCATAATACGAAAAGTTATACCCAAAGTGATGAAGTATGGACTCCCCCGCTAGAAAGCGTTTATACGTATGATACTAGAAATGTTGAGCGGGGAGTAAGATATGTCGATGTTAACGGCGATGGGTTGGTAGATGTTGTGCAGAACGAGAAAGTGAAAGTTTTTGACCACGTTGATGCTGTTTTTAATAAGAAAGCCTATTTAAATACTGGAGAGGGCTGGGCGGATCAAGGTTCCCAGAGTCCGTGGATTCCTCCGCTGGAGGTTTCGTATCTATATATGCCGACCGAGTTTTCCTCCGACCAAGGAGTGAGGTTTGTTGATATCAATGGCGACGGGTTGGTGGATATTGTGCAAAATCTGTTTGCCAAAGGGGAAGACGGTCTCGGTCGTTCCTTTAGAAAAGCCTTCTTAAACAACGGGAACGGGTGGACGGATCAAGGTTCCTCCAGCCCCTGGATTCCTCCGCCGTTAATCACCTGGTGGGATTATACCCAAGGCTCAATCGACCACGGGGTGAGGTTTGTTGATCTTAACGGTGACGGTCTGGTTGATATTGTGGAGCGGAGGGAAAATCTAGTAGACGGTACGACATACCAAGTTAGTAATGTCTATTTAAACAACGGTAACGGGTGGACTCAACAACCTGCAAATAGCCCGTGGCAGATCCCGGCGGCGATTGTGTGCTGGGAATATGATCAGCCTTGGCAGGATATCGGACAAGTATTTGACAAGGGTGTCCGGTTTGTCGATCTTAATGGTGACGGGTTGGTAGACATTCTGCAAAGTTATCGCTGGGCATTCAGCGGTGGTCATGGTTACAATACCTATTCATACGCATATCTAAACAATGGTAACGGTTGGACCGAGGTTAACTTTCATAATTGGGTAGACCCGATATCACCCGGTCGCGCATTTTTTACTTATTACTTTGATGATGGCAGCTATACAAGATTTTCCCTTGATCAAGGGGTCAGGTTTGCCGATGTCAATGGTGATGGATTGGTGGATATGGTGCAAAATATGACCCGGTCGTACGCTGGTGGAACGGAAGAATGGAAATATTGTTGGATTAACACCGGCCAAGGCTTGAGATTAAATAGTAACTGGATCCCACCGCGGGAGTTAGTACGTTGGGAAAATGACGGCGCTCAATCTCAAGGGTTGGATTATGGGGTGGAAGTGTATGATCTTAACGGCGATGGGTTGGATGATTTTATTCAGGGTTTAAACGGCCCAAGCTCATATGGCCCCATGTCCTTCCATGCTTGGCTTAATAACGGTTCAGTCGGAGCCGAGAACATCAGCGAAGTAAAATATCCTTACGGCGGGAAGACCGAGGTTCATTATCAGGCGCAGATTCAGCCCAATAATCAAGAGTTAAGCTTTAATCCGGTGGTAGTGGCCTCGCTGGTGAACGATGACGGTTTGAATACCGATTATTCACGGCATCCTGTTTACTATCACTACTACTGGGGTAAATACAAAGGTTTTACCGATAAAAACGGCAATGGCAGCGTCGCTGATCCAGGAGAATGTAACCGGGAGTTTCGCGGTTTTGCTTTTGTGCGAGAATGCGATCCAGGAAAAAATCTGAAAGAGACCCGTTATTACCAAGATGATGTTCAAAAAGGGTTAGTTAAAGCAGTTATTACAAGGGATAAAACTGGTAAAGCCTATGATTTTACAAAGTATTATTATAAAGACTATACTAATCCGACTTTCGGTTATACCACTCATTGTGGGTACGGAATAACCGGAGTGCATGCGCCACTGCCCGATTGTATTGATAATTACGCTATTGACGGTGCAACTGCTTTTGACACTGAGATTAATCCATATTTTACTCTAAGAACGGTTTTTAGATATCAAGATTATGGCTTTATTGACACAATTTCTGAATATGATTATTGGGAAGATTCCAATGAACTGATCAGCTCAGCAAGGACTCTGTATAACGTAAATACAGATTATTGGGTAGTGGTGCCAAAAGAGACCTATGTTAGAGCTCGGGATGCTAATGGTAACTGGGTAGACCATAGTAAGCAAAGATTTTATTATGATGACCAAGGATTAGGGATAGTCAATGAAGGGAAATTAACGCGAACTTGCACCTTCAAAAATTCATCCTCCGCAATAAATGAGTATTATGGTTATAATAATTACGGTATCCTAAATTATATTAAAGATGGCAATGGAAACATTACTTCCACCGTTTACGACTACACTTATCAAGTGTACCCTATAAAAACGACCAGTACGTTTAACTCCTATTATTATTATGATAACCATGGTTATACTGGTGATGATCTTAACGCTATCTCCAACAACATAACAATCGGGCGACTAAGCATAAGTAGGGATTGGAACAATTGCTTTACTAAGACTTATTATGATGCTCTCGGCCGCGTGACCATGATCGTATCTCCGGGCGATAATGAGGCTTATCCGACCACTAAAAACGAATATTATATGGACGGTATTGCCCCCGATTATACTGTCACTAAAGCCCGTATCGACCCAGGGATGGAAGCTACGCTTGATATCTATACCTATCTGGATGGTTTTGGTCGGGTCGTCGAGGTTAAAACAGAAGGACTGGATAATGGAACCCCCAAGTGGATTACAACCGATCATTGGGAATACTATGATGAAAATTACCATCTAATTAAGGAAACCTCGGCACCATATTTTGCGGATAATAATGCCTTCAGTAGACTTACGAACCCGTCTCAGGTTAGCGCTAAAGGAACAAAAACCGGTTATTATTTAAGTCCCACCGAAGGGAAGGTGAGCTATACCGAGAACCCCTCTGGGAGCAAGAGGTACTCGTACAATAAACATTTAGTCGTTACGGAACGTAACGAGAAAAACTATGGGGCTAAATCATACCTGGATGTCCTGGGGAATGTGATAAAAACTGAGGTTTATAGCGACACTTATCCTTTTGATACTGTATACAGTACTACTACCTTTGAATATAATTACGGCAATGGTCAATTGATCAAGAAGACCGATCATGCGGGTAATGTTACTACTTATGGGTATGATTGGTTGGGGAGGAAAACTTCAATGATTGACCCCAACGCCGGGACTTGGAGTTATGGATATGATAACAATGGGAACCTGACTGCACAGACTGATGCGCTCGGACAAACGATTACTATGGAATATGATAGCTTAAATAGATTAAAAAAAGTCGATTATCCAACCGGAACAGATACCATCTATTCTTATGATGATTCTAGGACGACTCCATACCCTTGGGGCAAATTGACCAGAGTATATGATAGTAGCGGCGCTACAAGTTTTTGGTACGATGCGCGTGGAAGGATAACAGCGGAGATCAGGTGGAATAACGGTTTTGGTAGTTTCCAGACAAGTTATACTTACGATTCTTTAGACCGTGTGGCGACGATTACTTATCCCGATGGTGAAGTAGTGAAGAACACCTATGATAGCGCTGGGAACTTACAGAGTGTAGGAACGCCGAGTGATCCTGATAAATATGTTAAAAACATTAAATATAATGCCTTTGGGCAGAAAAAAGAAATAATTTATGGAAACAATGTTTCTACTAAATATGATTACAGCGGACCAGTTGGTAACTATCGGTTGTCTGTCCTTCGCGTTACCCCAGTTACAGGCCAATTCCTTCAATATTCTTATTTACACGATGCTGTAGGCAACATTAGAGCCATAAACTCCGCGTATTCTGAATACGGTCGTGGTTTTACCTATGATTTTGCCAACCGGCTGTTAACGCAAAGTAATTCCTCAGCTTACGGTAATGCAACATATAGTTATGATCCATTAAATCGAATCACAAGTAAAAACGGGGTGACTTACACTTACTCCGGGATTAATGTAGGACCCCATGCCGTAACTTCCACATCAAATGGTAAAAATTTTACTTATGACGCTAATGGTAACATGACTAGTGTTACTGAATCCGGAATCACCACCACGTATGCATATGACTATAATAACCGACTGGTTTCGGTTTCAGGCAACGAATCCGCCACTTACACCTATGACTACGCCGGCAACCGTTTCAAGAAGGTAGAAAACGGGAGCGCCACCTACTATTTTAATCAGTTCTATGAAGTGGAAGACGGTACAGTGATTAAATATTATTATGCCGATGGGCAGTTGGTAGCCCAGAATAAAAGCGGAAACTTGACCTTCTACCATTTGGATCATATTGGCAACCCCAATAAGCTTACCGATGTTAACGGCTTGGTCATTAGAAACCTCGGTTATATGCCGTACGGAACGGAGGCTTTTTCGACCGGTTCCGGTGAAGCGCCTAAGTATAAATTCACCGGGAAAGAAGAAGATTCCACCGGACTCTACTATTTTGGCGCTCGGTACTACGATCCGGAACTGGGTAGATTTATCAGCCCCGATAATCTGGGCGATAATTATACATATTGCAGGAATAACCCTGTTCGGATGATTGATCCTGACGGTAACAGCCCACTGGAGTTTCTTCAAGGCGCCTATCAGGCTATCGAAGGTGGTCTTAATTGGCTGCATGATACAGGATTATGGTGGTATCGTTCATATGTGTCGATAGGAAGAGTGGTTTGTCATAACGAAGATTATGAGAGAAATATGAATTACTATTCTGAGCCAGGGACCAAGGGATACGAGGATACTAAATTTGGTTATTCTTTAATGGAATTAATAATGCCTTTTGGATTTGCATCTAAGGCATCGTCAATTGAAAAGGGGTTAAGTGGTCTTTCCAAGGTAAATAAGTATCTACCTGCAGTCGCAACCGATGGATTAAACAGTGCCGTAATGTCATTTAGTTTCCAAGGAGCGCTTAAGGACGAGATCAGTCTAAAAATGCTTGCTTTTGATAGTGTGGTTTCAGGGATTTCGACAATTCCTTTGAAAATTTCAAAAGAGGCAGGGACCCTAGCTTTACCGGCATTAGGTAGAGCAGGGGCTGCTGCTGAACAGGTGGTAGGGAAATTGGCCACAAATCCAATCTATCAAAAATTAATGCCGGTTAAGGGCGCAAACCATGCTACGAATTTAAGAATGTTCGCTGCGGGCTCCACATCAGAATTCATTTCTACACCATTGAGATCCATAGCGAAATACGGTATGGAAGCCGGTTCTATCGAAAATGTACTTGCCACCGGAATATCGCTGGGTCTAGGAAGAGGTGCAGGCTTTGGTGTAATATGTGGATTCAATATGTATGCCGTAAACAGAACAATGGGTCGTACAGTTAATAAATATGTTAAAGAATTAGTGAAAAATGTATTTATGCAATAATTATAGAAACTAACTAATAAAAGGGGGTTGTCCGTTAATAAATGGCACCCCCTTTAAATTTCCTATGAGGTGGAAAAAGAGTATAAATCCTAAAATATTATCAATTTAATGAGTATGGATAGCTGTTAAAATCCAGGGAATTGTTTTGAAGGGGGCGAAAAAATGCCGAATACATTACTGGCTGAGGAGGGAATTGCTGTCAGTGGTTTTAAGCAAAAAACTTCTCTTGGTAAAAATCTACTCTGGTATTTTATTAGTGTTTCATTGGCGCCTATGATCATTATTGGCTCCCTTTCATATTTTAGCGCCAGAAAGACAATTAATGAAAAGACATCGCGTTATTCCACTGAGGCTTTAAGGCAAACCACAGCCAACTTTGAACAAACACTCAAAAGATATGAAGATATCTCAATGCAGCTTTTTGCTTCGCCTAATATCAACAGTTTGTTAGAAGAGTATATTAAAGCGGATCAATACTATGAGATTTTTAATAATAAAATTAAGCTGGAAGGTTTTTTGGACGGTATTCACTATAACGATCGAAGTATTCACGGTTACTTGTTTTTGCCTAAAGAAAAAAAGCAAGATTTTGATTTTGTATATAGTACCCAAGGGAAAGAGTTCTTTGATTTCATGCAAACATTTCGGGAATCCGATGTTTATGAAAAAGCTGTAGCGGCTGGTGGCGGCGTGGTTTGGTCGGAACCGATGATTCTTGACCGGCAGACTAAAATTATTGCGATGGCCAGGGAGATCTCGTCTACCCGTTTCGGTGATAAGTTGGGTGTCTTCGTCGTCTGTATCGATGAAAGAAGTATTGATCAGGACATTAATTATCAACTTTATAATGAGAACGGAAAGCTTGAGACCGGTGAATTCTCTCTCCTCATTACGGAGACCGGGAAGGTTATTTCCATTTTCAACCTAGAATGGGTCGGCGCTACTCTTGAACAGGTAATGGGCTCCAATATTCTTCAATCAATGATCGACGATCAGCAAAACCAGGGGAGTTTTTTTGGAACAATCCAAAAAAAGAAGGCGCTTATTAATTACCATAAACTTGCTATTAACGACTGGATTATCCTTAAGATCGCTCCGACTTCTTATCTTTATGCCGATATTGTAACTGTTGGGCGTGTAACTTTTTTATTGTCGGTGATGTTACTTTTTATTGTTGTATTTATTTCGTACAAAATATCAAACGGGATTTCCAATGTCCTTAGCCAAGTAGTTAGTGTCATGCGGCAGGCGGAAGCAGGAGATTTAAGAACTCGAGTCCGGATTGAACGGTATGATGAACTGGGCAATCTGAGCTGGAGTTTTAATCACATGGCTGATAGGATAGTAGGATTAATATTCGAAACAAAGAAAGCGATTACCGCCGTTTTTAATCATAGTAATAACTTGATTCACAGCGCAAAACAATCGGCACAGAGCGCTGAAAGTATTGCTGTAGCCACCGATGAAATTTCGCGGGGAATGATTGAACAGACAAATGAAGCGGATCGATCATCTCAACAAATGAGCGAATTATCAGCGCAGATTGAGCAATTACTTGATAAAGCAGGGCAAGTAGAGATGATCGTAAGTTCCACCAAAGCCTTAAGTATACGTACTAAAGAAACAGTCGGATTACTAACAGATAAAACAAACGAAACGGAAAGAATTAGCATAACGATTAATAAAGATCTGACGGAATTGATTATGAGCGCGGAGGAGATTAGTAAAATTACTGATCTTATATCTAATATCTCCGAACAAACAACATTGCTGGCGTTAAATGCCGCGATTGAAGCTGCCCGTGCCGGAACAGCCGGTAGAGGTTTCGCTGTAGTAGCAGACGAGGTTAATAAATTAGCGCTTGAGTCTCAAGTAGCGGTGAGCACGATTAATAAGATTCTCGAGCGTATTGATGATAAAAGCAAAGCATCCAGCGAAACCATACAAATGGTCAAGAAAACAATGGTTGACCAAAAGCAAGCAGTTTTGCTGGTGGAAAAGTCCTTTGAAGGTGTTATTTCTTCGATGAATGGTATCGTTGACCGCTTAGGGGAGATTAGTAACTTAATTCGACAGATTAACACGTACAAGGATCAAACTATGCAATCCATTGTTAGTATTAGTTCTGTGTCAGAAGAAACAGCCGCTTCCTCCGAAGAAGTATCTACAGCGGCGGAGGAACAAACTAATATTGCCGATCAAGTGAAGACGTTGGTTGGTCAATTACTGTACCTTGCGGAAGAGTTAACGAGTAGTATTAATAAATTTAAACTTAGTTAATTTAAGGAATTGCTAAAATTACCTATAAAGTAACAATAGTGGGTCGTAGTAACAGACTGAATTTTAATTTTACTCCGTACAGGATAATATCAGAGTAAAAAGACAACCTCTTTTACACAATAAAATTAATTACATCCCAATTGGCGCTGATTTATTTAATCATAAAAGCAGGGGAATGGTATTGTGTAACAAATATATTAGTATGACTAAAATATTTAATGAACAAACTAAACTAAAAGGAAAGCGGTTTTTTCATGTGCAAACCAAAGGAAGAAGGTTATGCTCTGTTACTTGTTATTTTTGCCATGACCATTCTTTCAGTAATATTTATCAATCTAGTTGAAGTGATTCACGTGAACAATCTATTAGTCCGGAATAATCTTAACGAACGGGAATTACGGTTGGCGGCGGAGTCTGGTCTTGTTCGAGGAATTAAGAAATTGTTGACTGATGACACGCTTAGTGACTCTTACGATGATGATTGGACTAAACCTTTCTCGGGAATAGCGGGAAGAATCGCCTATGAAGTAACCATTGAGGATATCGGGAGTAGACTAAATATTAATTATACCTCTTATCGGATAATTTCGGAGTGTCTGCCATGGTGGAAACCAAGTTTTCAAACAGAACTGGAAAAGCATGGTTTATGCTCGGAATTGGTTTCTCTCCGCGAAATATTGGGGGAAGATTATCCGGAAGCAAAAAAAGTTCTAACTACCTACGGACCTTTTGATTTGAATCTGGATCGCTTAGAAGGAATAAGCAAGCTGCTGCGTTTACTAGGTGTTGGTGAAGCGCATGCCGAACTAATCGTCGATAGTCTTGAAGAGTTACGAGCGGAAGGTTACGTCTTTAAAACCGTCGATGAGTTACCATTACACGTCATAGGAATGGATCTGCTTACATTTTCAAAATTAAAACCGCACCTTACCGTAATACCGCGGTTAAACATCAATTTTCTTTCCGATGATCTGATTAGTGCAATTCTTAAGCTTTCTGCACTTGGGTTGGAACTTACGGACGAACGTTTAGAAGGTTTGCTGGCTTTTTTACGAGAAAACGAAATTAAGAATCTTGCTCAAATAATGGGCTTTTTTCCCATGAGAGACATGGAGGTCCTTGACCGCTATTTTGGTGTTCGATCCCGCTATTTCTTAATAACAGCAGATGCTGATTCTGCCGGAAAGGGAAGCTTTACATTGCAAGCGGTGGTTGAACGGACAAGTAGGAATCTAGTGGAATCGGAAAGGAACAGGGAATGGGAGGTCAAGATCCTAAGGTGGTTGGAAAAGTGAACCGGGAGAAGGGAAATCAATGAATCATAAAAAACGGTTACTCCTCTTTATGCTCGTGATTCTATTGGGCTTAAGTTTTCTATGGTGTTTTGCGGCCTACAAGCTTTATTTCCAATCCAACGATAGATCACTGCTAGAGGTGGAATTGGACGCCTGGCATCGGCTGGCCACGACAATTGAGCGGACAGCAGCAGAGGAAAAAGGAATTATTAAGCATCAAGGTCGTGAAGAAAAACAGGTTTTTACTTTGAGCCCAGACGACAGGTTTATGATTGTTCATTATCTCCGTTTCGACTCCCAGAAAAGGCAGATGGTTGCTGTTTCTCTCCAACCACAAGGGAATTTAAGACCAAGCGGTTCGGCGCAACCGCATTTATCATTACTGGCCGTGTCAGTTCAAGAGGGAAATAGCCGGGCTTTGATTATGGATAATAGTCGGAATCAAACTTTTATCCTTAAAGAAGGCGAGAAAATTGCTTTATACGAGTTAATCCAAATAACTACCAACAAAGCGACTTTGAGCAACGGTCAGGAAGAAATGGTCTTATCCCTTACGGAGTAGGATTGGTTATGGAGGTTATGATGAACTTACCAACCATGCTTGAAGAGATTGATGTCCAATTAGTAAAAGAATTCCCACGGGAAATTCTCCTGGCACATCGTTTATTACCGGTACAACGGTTTGAAGAGAAAATAATTTTGGTTTCGGATCAGTTCCCTCCCTTATCGGTTATCGACGATTTGGCCGTTTTCAGCGCTGAACGTCTCCATATTGAATTGGTGGCGACCGAGTTATTGACACCATTACTCAATGAATATTTGCAAGCGCCTTTGGATACGGTGGAAGCGATGATTACCGATCTTGGCGAAGGGAACCTGGATGATTATGTTAACATAGAAATTGACAAGCAAGTGGAAAATCTAGCGGAATTGGCCGCAGAGGCTCCGATTATTAGGATGGTAAATGCGATTATTACTTCGGGTTTAAAGCAGGGGGCCAGTGACATCCATATTGAACCTTTTGAAGAAAGGATGAAGATTCGTTACCGGATAGACGGTATTTTATATGAACAAACCGCACCACCGAAAACCGTACTATCAGCAATTATTACAAGGATTAAGATCACTGCCAACCTGGACATTGCGGAACATCGATTGCCGCAGGACGGGCGAATTAGAATTAGGGTGCTCGGCCGGGAACTTGATATTAGAGTATCAATCATGCCTACTCTTTATGGAGAGAGCGCGGTCTTAAGATTGTTGGATCGGGCCGCTGTCCTTTTAGACCTCAAAAACTTAGGTTTTCAAACAGAGGTACTTACGGCTTATCAGTGCTTACTCAAAACGCCCCATGGGATTATTTTGGTTACCGGACCAACCGGCAGTGGCAAGACAACAACACTTTATGCAACATTAAACTATTTAAATTCACCGGCCAAAAAAATTATGACAATTGAAGATCCGGTGGAATACCAGTTGACTGGGGTAAATCAGATTCAAGTTAAACCTGAGATCGACTTTACTTTCGCCCGTGGTCTGCGGTCAATTTTAAGACAGGATCCCGATATTATTATGATTGGCGAAATTAGAGATGCGGAGACAGCTCGTATTGCCGTACAAGCCGCGCTAACCGGACATTTGGTTTTTGCCACTTTGCATACAAATGACGCTTACAGTGCGGTTACTCGTTTACTAGAAATGGGTGTCGAAGATTACCTATTAGCATCTACTTTAAGAGGGGTGCTGGCGCAAAGATTAGTCCGGGTGCTCTGCCTCAATTGCCGTCAGAGTTACCGTCCTAGTCAGGAGGAACTGAAAAAGCTAGGGCTGTTATCAAGAACGGAAACAGAGTTATTCCACTTCCAAGGGTGTGTTGATTGTCGGTGGAGTGGGTTCAGCGGGCGGACCGGTCTTTATGAATTGTTGCCCATCGATAAGGAGTTACAAGTTTTTATCACTCGTGCGGCACAACTAGATCAGATGAAAAAGGTTGCCCGTGAGAAGGGCTTTAGAACAATGCTTGAGGATGGTTGGGATAAAGTGAAAGCGGGAATTACAACTGTTGATGAAGTTATGCGTATGACTAGCGACTAGAAAGGGAGGAGTTGGCCATCGGAATTTTTAGTTATAAAGCGGTTAACGTTGACGGACAGACAGTCAATGGGAAATTGGTGGCCGCTGGTCGCGAGGAAGCTCTTCAAACCTTGCTCGGAAAAGGCTTGCACCCATTTTCTGTGGGCGAGGAAAGCATCAAATTTAATCAGATGAAGGCTTTTGGTTTATTAGATCGCCGCCAAAAGGAAGAAAATCTGATCTTCTTCACTCGGCAATTGGCCAACTTACTGTTGGCTGGAGTCAGACTGGGAGAAGCATTAGAGATAATTAGTATTTTGCTTAAACCAGGCGCTTTTAAGAAAGTAGTAATGGAAGTTAACAACTCCCTGCGCAGCGGAAGTCATTTTTCGGCAAGTCTTGCCGAACATCCCGGTTATTTTTCTTCCGCTTATATTGGTATGGTTAAAGCTGGTGAAGAGGGTGGTTTTTTAGGCCTTACGTGTCAACGTCTAGCCCGGACACTGGAAAGCAGCGCCCGATTTAAAGCCTTTTTATTTTCCAGTTTGATTTATCCGTTTATTCTCCTAGTGGTAGCGATTTTTGCGGTGGTAGTAATGTTAACATATGTTTTACCTAAGTTTATGCAGATCTATAGTAACTACGGAAAGACACTACCGTGGTCAACCCGGTTTTTACTGCAGCTTAACCGCTTTCTTTCTGATCATTGGTGGTTACTGATAGGTGTTTTGGCGGTCCTTATAATATGTTTGGTCGTTTATCGGAGAACAGCGTACGGACGACGCCAATTAGATGAATTCAGGTTAAAATTACCGGTTGTCGGTAAACTGTCGATCGCCTTGGCGATGACAGAGATTTGCCGTAGTATCGGGACAATGTTGGAAAACGGGGTCTCTCTAATAAAGGCGTTAAATGTTAGTTGTCACATTAGCAATAATCAAGTTTTTCAAACGGCATTGGTTGAAGCTGGAGTGGAAGTGGAAAGGGGTAAACATCTCTCTGAAGCCCTGGCGAAAACCGGCGTTTTTCCGGCTACAGTGGTAGCGTTAACTGGTATTGGTGAACATACTGGTAAAATGGGGACAATGCTTCAACAGGCAGCTGATCATTATGAGCAAGAGGGGAAAGAAAGCCTAGAGAAAGTGGTGAAGACCTTTGAACCAGTATTGATCCTGACGATGGGACTAATTATTGGCTTTATTGTGATTTCTATGCTTTTACCAGTACTAGGTATAAGTGTAATTTAACCAGAGGGGTGAGTTGAGTTGAGGCGAAAAAAAAACGCACGGTATTACCAAAAGGGTTTTACCTTAATCGAGATCCTGATTGTGGTAGTAATTATCGGGTTTTTGACCGCAACAATCAGCCCAGAGCTTTTTAACCGGGTTTCCCAGGCTAAACAGACAACCACCAGAAACCAGTTGGATATTTTAAAACTGGCCTTAGATAATTACTGGCTTGATAACGGTCATTATCCGACTACGGAGCAAGGATTGCAGGCGCTGGTTGAAGAACCGACCATTCCGCCTCTACCAATTAATTGGAGGGGACCTTATTTGGAAAAGAAGATAGTACCCGTTGATTCCTGGGGAAACCAATATCAATATTTGAACCCGGGGGTGCAAAATACTCATCGATATGATTTATGGTCTTGGGGAGCGGATTATAAGGAAGGTGGGTCGGGAGAAAACAGTGATATTACCAACTGGTAGACAAGAAGGTTTTACGCTGATCGAAGTACTTGTGGTTCTGGTTTTAATTAGCATCATGGCGACGATGATTTTTCCTGCTTTTAGTGGGTTTTTGTCATCGATTACCCTGAATACAAATCAACGTAAAGTAATAAACTTTTTCAAGCAGGTAAGGATGGAAGCAATTACTTCCGGGACGCTGCAAGTAATTGTTGTTCAGGGAAACAAGTTAATTTGGTTCTTAAAAGGGGGAGAACCATTTATTATGGATCAAGGATGGAAAGAGTTACAAACTGATGCTAAAGACGGCAAAATAATCTTTTATCCGGACGGAACCTGTAGCGACGGAAAACTAAAAGTTGTTGCTCCTAACCATGAGAGCTTATTACTGTCACTTGATCCGATCAGTGGGGAGATAAAAGCGGAATAAACCGATATTTTTCTGGCACAAACACGGTGCAAACGGAATTAAGTTTGGAGGGGAGAAGTGAACGGATTGCCGCTTGTGCGGAAGGAACAAACAAAAACAACCGATCAGTTGCAGGCTGGCTTTACCCTACTCGAGGTTTTATTGGCGATGCTTATTATGGGAATCGGTTTTGCAGTCTTAACTGAGGGTCTCTTAGGTGGGCGCGCGGGCGTGGATCGTAATTATGCCTATACTTTAGTAGCCATTTTTGCTGAAAATAAGTTGAATGAAATTGCTAGTGGCATTGAATTAAACAGTCAAGGGGAATTTAAGGATAAAAAAATATGTTATTCTTGGCGCCGGGAGGAAATAGTTACGAGCGAATTGAGTAAAGAAATTATTATCCATATTGAGTGGCCGAGTCAAGAGGGGAAGGGATATTACACGTTGCGAAGGTTGGTTTATGATCGAAATGGGAATTAAAAACCGGTTTGAACAGGGTTTTACCTTGCTTGAGGTCTTGATGGCGGTAACAATTGCGGGTATTATTCTAAGCGGTGTTTTTATCTTTGTTAATATGGGTCTAACCGATTGGCGCCGAACAACGTTAGAAGGTGAATGGAAACAACAATGGCGTGTTTTTGATAAAATTTTCCGCCGCGATTTGCATAACGTTTTTATTTCACCTTTGGATCAGGAGAACATGTTTGAAGGGGATTATCAGTCTCTCCAATGGAAAGTGCTAACCGAAGACGGGGTTCAGAAGGTTAGATATTTCTTTGACCCCGATCTGAACCTAGTAATCAAAGAATATTCGCTAGTCGGTGTTGGGATCGGCAATCATGAAATTCATTTTTTTGCTGACCAAATAATGGAGGGGGTAAATTTTTCTTATTATGACGGAAAGTCGGATTATTGGACAGATGATTGGTCTTATCAAGAGCGTGATTATTTACCGACGGTGGTGAAAATGACCTTGAAGGATCTAAACGAGGAGCCGTTACTACTGATTATGGATATACCCGTGGGAATAATATACCAGAATTAATTAGGTAATAAATTTAGACATAAATGTTTGCTAATAAGGAAGCGCAAGGGAAGGGATGAGATGAGGGAGAAACCCCGAACCTATTTGGAAATTGGGAAAAATTATCTTCAAGTCGTACAGATCCAAAAAGGAAGTCCGCTCTTTCGACGTACTTATGAAACAGGAATAAAACAGCTAAAGTCTGATCAGTTAAGAACATATTTGCGTTGTCTACCGAAGAAAGTTACCAAGTTATCCTTAGTGTTGCCATCAAATCGAATTTATCTGCGGACCTTTTATTTTCCAGCGGTTCGCCGTCGTAAACTAGAGTCGATGCTCGCTTTACAATTTCCCGCCGGTTTACCGTTAGATCAAGATCAACTGAATGTTTCATACTATGTGGAATGTCCTCGACAAGGTGGTTTGCTCGCGATTGCATTGGCGGTGGCATGCGCGGAATTGGATTATTTCTTGGAAATTTGCCAGGATGCCGGTTTCATTGTGGAGACGATCATTCCTGCTCCTTTGCTCTATTATTTTGCTGGCCGTAAAAAGACCGTGGGTTCAAACCCTAGTTTATTTCTTGAGTACGATGAAACCGGTCAACACTTTGTCTATACGCATGAAGGAATACTTTATTTGCGGTCGGCTGCACCTGAAGCTGACTTGGCAATGGAATTAAAGCATACTTTGAGTTATATCAAGGAGACTTATTATCCTCCTCAAGAGGTGGGAATATATGCAAACGGATCTTATTTATCGGATCAGGAACAACTCGAGTCTCTATCATCTAGCCATAATCTTCGTTGCACGGCAGACTTCTGGCGTGCTGCCCCCAGGGTAGAACAAGCCCTTAAGGGTAAGGATTTTTTATACAATACTCCTGAGCAACTTAAGTTAAGGACCAAGAAGGTAAACTATCTAATATTGTGTTTGGGAATACTGCTTATTTTAGTGAACATGCTGACCTTGAGTCTAAAACTAAAAACGCGAGAGCAATTACTAACAAAACTAAAGGGGACTCAGGAGGAAATTAGACCAATAGCACAGGGAATTAACGAAAAGCGGGAAGAATATCGTTTACTCCAGGAGGAATTGGAGTTTATTAAAAGAGAGCTTAAATCTTATAATTCTTATCTTCCCTGGTTAAAAGAATTTAGCCGTTATTTACCGTCAGGAGTAATAATGGAACAAATAAGTTTAAAGGATGATAAATTGGCGCTTTTTTCCGGTAAATATTCTTCCGCGGTGGAGGTTATGGACTGTTTACAACATTCCCCCTATCTTACCGATCTCTCTTTTATCGGGAGTATTATGACAGAACAGGATGGCGAGCGCTTTAAGATCGTAGGTATGTTAAGAGATGAAATTAAATAAAAGAGAAACGCGCTTACTTTGTTTGGCGCTCTTATTAATTGTGGGGGTCTTGTTATTTAAATGGGTAATACGACCTTTAAATAACCGACTCCAAAAAGTAAACACCGAACTACTAATTATTGAACAGGAAATAGCTAAGGATCGTTTACTTTTACAGGGAAGCAACCATTATCTTGAGGCTTTGGCGGGATTAAAAACGACTAAAGCACAAATTGAGCCCTTTATTTACCAGGGGGAAGGTAATCAAGTTCAACTGGAGATCCTTAGTTTTCTTGACTCTCTACTTAAGACATGTAACTTGGTGGTTAGAAATAAAGATTTCAAAGTAGAAAAACTGACGAATCGAAAACTAAGTAGATCGGTAGCCAAACTAACCTTAGTTGGCGAGATGGAAAACTTACTTCTTTTTCTAGAAGAGTTGGAAAAGAGCGACAAATTTTTAATTGTGAAAGAGCTTAATCTAAGCAGAGCCGGAGCAGGCGAAGGATTATCGATTTCCATTAAGATCCTTGCCTTGTTGTCTGATCCGTCGGTAGCTGGATAGAAAGGTGTCTGTCTATGACGTAAAGACCGGGAGGTGAAAATGATGAAACTTAAAAAGGTACAGTTGCTCTTGTTACTAGTCTTGGCTTTTTCTTTGTTCGCAGGTGCTGAGGAAGAAAAGTTGGTTACGCTTACGGTCAGAAATGCGGAAATCAAAGACGTCTTAATTATGTTAACGGAACAAAGCGGGATAAATCTTGTTCCCGATGAGACAGTACAAGGTATGGTAACGATCAACCTTGTGGAAGTAACGTTTATTGAGGCTTTAAAGGTATTAACTTTAACTTATAATTACCATTTTGAAAAGATAACCGAGAATGCATATCGAGTTAGTAGAAACGAGTTTTCTGATCCACCCTATATTGAAGTAAAGGATAACCGCTTGACTTTGAAAGTAGATAAAGGTGATTTACGAAAAGTTTTAGAACAAATTTCTCGACAAGCCGGATTTAATATTATTATGGACCAGTCGGTAAGTGGTAATTTGTCAGTTGAATTAAAGGATGCTCCGATCGAAAAAGGACTGGAAAGTTTATTAACGCTTAACGGTTTTACTTTACAAAAAAAAGACGATATCTACTTTGTTACAAGAACAGAAAGAATACCGAGTATGCACGGCCCAGATGGGCAAAATCTTGAGATCTTATATAGTGATGGTAAAGTGACGATCAATGTTCAACAGGCCGATTTAAATGAAGTGTTGCGTACGTTAGCCTGTCGTAGTGGGATTAATATGATTATCTATAGTAGTAACCGGGTGAATGTCGATGCACAATTAAAACAGCTTCCCTTGGAGGAAACTATAAAAATAATACTGGCGGGGACAAGTTTGGGATACAGGAAAATAGATGACATCTATTTAATTGGGGAAAAAAAGGTTGATAGTCCGGTGTACGGGTTATTTGCTACTGAAGCGCTTATTCCGATAGAATATCTACAGGTGGAAAAGGTGCCACCTTTACTTCCTAATACGATCGAGGCGGCAAATATTAAGGTGATTAAGGAGCAGAATGCCCTGCTTGTGCAGGGAACTCAAGACGAAATTAACTCTATTAAGGAGTATATTTCAAAAATTGATCTTAAAATCCCTCAGATTGTGGTGGAAGCGTTAATTATCGAGTTGTCGCAGACGGAAAACCGAAGTTCAGGAGTTAAAACTGAATTGGTAGAAAAAGGGGAGGAAGACGAGCATGCAATTTTCGATAGTGCTTTAGGCCAGTTAACCTATAAGTCGGTTATCAAATTACCGTTAGATTTTTATGTTCGTTTGGAAAATTTGGTTAAGCAAGGAGAAGCACGGATCAAAGCTCGTCCTAATATTACAACGCTCAATGGGCAACAAGCCAAAATTAATGTTGGAACCGTACAGTATTATAAAGTTATTGAAACCGACGAAAATAATAAGGAAGTTACTAAATACCAAAGTATTAACGCTGGGGTAACCTTGGATGTTACGCCGTGGGTTAGTCATGCCGGGGAAATCACTGTAAAACTTTTGCCTACCGTAAGTAATCTCGGTGGAGCGACCACTGAGGGTCCACCGCAAATTAGCCAACGGACGGTAGAAACAACCGTTCGTGTAAAAAACGGACAGACAATTGTAATTGGCGGTTTGATTCAAGATGTCGATAGTAATAACATAAGTAAAATCCCGATTCTCGGTGATTTACCTTTAATAGGCCGGCTTTTTCAGTGGAAAACTAATAATGTAAATCAGGCCGAGTTGTTGATTTATATTACCCCCCACATTTTAAGGGAGGAAGAAATAAAATCTTCTGTTGATCTGGGGCTATAATAGCGCAATGATCATGAAGCTGCCTAAAGTAGAGGGCCCCTTGACCCCCTAATTCCGGAAATTATGCTACTAAAGCTTGAGGTTTTATAGAATTGCTCATAATAGCTTCGTGGTATCTTTGTGGAGCCATGTTTTTCAAACTACCATGGCGGCGACGATGGTTGTAATAATCCATATATAACGAGACTTGTTCATAAGCTTCCGCATAACTTCTATATGAGTATTCTAGGAAAACATGGGTTAACGGATTGTCACCCAAGTACCCCCCGCTTGATATCGATCGATCAAGGTTAATCCACCGGACGCTTCGATTGTATAGGCGTCAACCCGAGCATATTCACCAGAGTATCCCTGCCCTACATATAGAAAACGACCGGAGGGGTCAACCGCTAAGGAATAGGCTGCTATCTCTTGATCATCAAAGGGAGAACCTTCAATTAAAGTTAATTCGGAACCATTGGCCGCATAAGCGTTTATACCAAATGCGGAGCTTCCGGCAAAGACAAAATCATCCTTGGGAGCAACCGCCAGACTTCGAACTTTGCCTGCCTCTCCAGTGTAGGTATTTTTGTGGGTTAACAACCCATCGGACTCATCCACCGCAAATACCATCAAACTTCTGGAAGTAAAATTAGCGACATACAGTTGGGTACCGGCCTTATTCAGCTCTATGTCGATTGGTTGTATTTCCGTCGCTACTTCGCCTTTATTGCTAACGCTGCCATCGGCAGATATTTTATAGATCAAAACCTTTCCGTTATCTGCCAAAGTATTTTGGCCTTCAATCGACAGGTAAATGTATCCATTGGAAGAAACGGCGATCGCTTTTGGCGCATAAGTGGTATTAATGGTGGTGACAAGTTTAAGGGAATAGTTACTCAGATCAACACGGTAAATTGAAAATAATCTTTTGTCCGGATGGATTACACAAAGATATTTACCATCAAGGGTGAAAACCATTTCCCGAGGATCGACATTTGGTTGCTGCAATTGAATTGTCTTTATTAAGCGCACAGAACCATTATTTCCGTCGATCTCGAAGATATCAATGTAGTCATAAATGCTATTAGTAAGATTAGTACAGACAAACAGGTGGTTCCGGTCAGGGTGTACCACCACGCACCGCGGTTCTTGGTCGGTATTCGCGCTTGGGCTCTTCTCTAATTCCCCAGTGGTATTATTAATTTTAAAGATAAAAAGCTGGTTTAATCTACTGTTTAAAGCGTAAAGATACCTGTCCATCGGTTTTGGATCATCATCCGGGGTTGGTTTATCGTTATCCGGTATCGGCCCTTTTTTACTGCTGCAACCAAGTAGGGTAAACACAAGAACAAATATGAAAACCCCCAATAAAAACTTCTTCATTCGGATCCCCCTTATTAATTTTTAAAATAGTATAAATGAATTATAAACCACCGGATCTCAACAAAATCTTAACAACCTTCAATCCGTTTCGAACAAAAAGGGATTCATTTAATAAGATATCCCTTTGGAAAAGATAAATTATTGGGGTTTGCTACTGTTTTTGAAGGTAAAAAAGTATTGTCTCAAATTCATCTGAAATTTTATCAAGGGAGATATTTACTATTGCCCATGAATTAGGACATATAGTATATGATTTTGAAGATAATAAGCAA
>DHOO01000032.1 GCA_002409975.1 Firmicutes bacterium UBA5388 | reverse complement strand
TGCCCCAGCTGGCTGGGGTGGGCGACTACCTAGAAAATAATTTAAAAGGATATTTTTATCCGCATTTTTCAGATCCTATCCTCTTTTAAAGGAGTTTGGTTCCACAGGTAGAATTTATAAATATTTGGTAAATCCAATGGGGGTGTTTTCTATGAAATTTCGTTACTGGTTTCTTTGTTACTTCCTGATGCTTATTTTAATCTTTACTACCAGCTATTTCGCTTCTCAAAAAAGCCCTCAATTCCCGATCTACCAAGAAGATTTAGCCTTTCAAACCGACTTAGCTATGATGTACCTAACAGCTTTAGTAACTGGCTTTCCCAGAAGAGACTACTTACATAACGGTCGATTGGAAGCGGCCACTTGGCTCGCCTCAGAATTTCGCGCTTCAGGTCTTGAGGTTTATACCCAAGAATTCTCGGTTGAAATTGCCGGTAAAAAAGTTACTGACTTGCGTAATGTCTATGCGGTCCTACCGGGAGTGCAAAGCAAAGCGGTCTTAGTAGTAGGGCACTACGATATACCGCCTTTTGTCCGGCAAGGCGCCGCCGATAATGGTTCTGGAGTAGCAACTATCCTCGAACTGGCGCGCATCTTTGCTTCAGGTCCTACCCCCCAATGGACAATGATCTTTATGACCTCTGATTGTCAAGAGTACGGCCCCATGTATGGTTCCAGCCATTTTTTAAAAGAAAGCAGGTGGAAAGAGCATCTGGCTGCGGTAATTTCTCTTGATTTTGCCAATTTAGGCGAAATGAAAGGGATAGAAATCGAGATGAGCGGCTGGCAACAGAATTATACACCGCTTTGGTTACGACAAATAGCTTTAGCCTCTATTACGCCAGAGACAGAAGCGATCGATGCTAACCCCTTTAGGGAGTGGGTAGACAGGGCCTTAGCAATCACCACAGCTGAACACGGCATCTATTTACATAGTAGAATTCCTGCCCTTAATTTAAAGGGAGTCCCTAAACACAGTAATTGGCAAGCGCGTTATCACCATACTACTGGTGATACTATTGGAAAAATACTTCCCAAAACAATTGATCACTATGGTCGCGCCACTGAACGCCTGCTCCGTAGTTTACAACTTTTAGAGGAATTCCCTCCAACCGAAATGTCTTATCTTAAGGTCGGAGCCTACTATCTGCCAGCCTGGGCTATTCGTTTAATCCAGTTGCTATTTCTTACTCCCCTACTAATCCGAACCTTAAGCGCTTGGCGCCGGACAGAAAGGGATTATCTTCGAGAGGTCGGACGCGAACTTCGCTATCTTTTAGCTTCTGTTTTAGCCGGGGCGCTTGGCTACTTCATACTCCGTCTTTTAATGGAGAAAGGACTGTTTTTCAATAATGAGCTTTTTCCTGTTTTGCAAAAAAAACCTTTACTTGGTTACCAGCAAATAATTCCCTCTCTGGTAGTGTTGGCAACCGCAATCATAGGTTATATTTGCTTTTTGCGGCTCTTAGCTCTACCTCGTGAAGTTAGGGTTGAAATTAGGCAAGCAACCTCTTTTACCCTTATGCTACTGCTCATTATTATGACCATTTTTTTAAATGCCGGTTTTACCAGCCTAGCTTTTTTATTACCGTCCATTCTCAGCTGGCCACTGCTCTCCCCTAACCGCAGTTTGTGGCGGAGGGGGATCAATTTACTAATTGCTCTCTCCGGACTTATTCCCATTATCCTTTTAATCTATCCGCCATCAGCTTACATCGACGCCAATCTGGGGTGGCAATTCATCATCGCGATTGCTTACGGACACTATCCTCACCGTGCGATTCTGCTTTCTTTAGTGTTCATCGCGATCTTCTTCCGGTTTATACCTTCGGTTTTATTAAAAGCTACTCCTCCTAGTTTGACTTGGGGCAATAAGAAAGAGTACTTTTCTTGGAAGAATGTTTTACATAAATAGTACTTGATAAACTGCACCTTTAATTAGTTTGCGCATATTCTATCACTAGATTAGTCCTGAGCAAATCTTTTTCCCCATCCTTATCAGGTTTTCTCCTGCTAATAAAGTAAAACTTTAGCTACAACCTGGAAGGAGGCTTACGATGAAAGAGACCGAAGAATTAGACCTTTCCAAATTACCAGTGGGAAAACGAGGTAAAGTGGTTTCGCTTCAAGCAGAGGGTTTAACCCGCAGCCGTCTCTTAGATTTGGGATTAATCCCGGAGACTGTAGTTGAGGTTATCCGCCAAAGCCCGGCTGGAGACCCAATCGCCTATGGGATTAGAGGCGCTATTATTGCCTTACGTTCAGAAGTAAGTAGTTTAATCACCATCCATCCTCTTTAATTACTGAGAAATACGATTCACCCGTTCTGACTGACGCCACTTATCAGTTTTATGGTAACTGGTGTAAAGACTCGATGCTTACTTATCATTTCACCTGGCGTTGATGTTTTCACCGCCGTGAGCTTTGGTTACCAGCGTGAACGCTTACCAAACAACCCGTAATAAAGTCTGTATGAGTTTTGGCTATTTTCGCCCTTATACAGACTTCTCTTTTGATAAAGTACTTTTTTATCCATGATTAGCATAGGCTAAAATTATGATGCAAAGCTAAATGTGGTTGGCATTTTTTCAAGTAAACAAAAAACTGAAAAAAGGGGTTTACGCCTTGCTAAAAAACCGGTTTTTAACTGAGAGTATGGAAGATTACCTGGAGATGTTTTATCGAATAATTCAAGAACAAGGCTATATTAGACCAATCGACCTCTCGAAGGCAATAAAAGTTAAACCTTCTTCTGTCACGAGAATGATCCAAAAACTGGATGAAGCCAAGTTTATTACCTATGAGAAGTATCGAAATATAGCTCTTACTGCCAAAGGGTTGAGTTACGGCCATTTTTTAGTCTGGCGCGATCAGACATTAAAAAATTTCCTATACTTAGTTAAAGCGAGTACCGGCGTTGAAGAACAGGTAGAAGGAATTGAACATTATATTACTCCTCCTACCATGAGTATTATCCGTAATCTTATCCTTTACTTTACCTCCCATCCAGAACGGTTAAAAGAACTAGAAGCTTTACACAAAGAAAACCTTTACCCAGATAATAATGACTTTAAACAGTTACGCGCTTGGTTATTTAAACATCACAATTGATGGAACATTATGGAGGACGTACCCCGCTTGCCGGACTGATTCATTCCTTAATTATCTGTCTCGGGGATATAATTATTTTTACGATTTGATCATGATAACAAAAGTAATAAATTTATATTGTTTCTAAAGCTTGTATGATAAAAAGGACCAATAAGGCTTAATCGCCTCTATGGTCCTTATCTTTAGTAGTCGTCCAACCCGCAAGCAGTCTCAGATATTTTCAGATACTTAAAGATAATTCTCATTCTCCTCTACTTTAATTCCAAAAAAAAGTTATAATAAAGGAGTTAGAAGAAAGGAGGCTTTCGAGTGCAAATTGAATCACTATTAACTAAACTTACTGAAGCTGTGGGTGTCTCTGGGCGAGAAAACCAGGCTACCAACATAATCGTTGATTTCTTTACTCAGGGAGAAGGGCGCCTGTGGATCTCGGAGATTAGCCAAGATCGACTGGGAAATATTTTCCTTCATAAAAAAGGCCAGGGCGATCATCCTCCACGCATCATGTTTGCCGCTCATATTGATGAGATTGGTTTAATCGTAACTGATATCGAGGAAGGATTTCTCCGCGTTTCATCGATCGGCGGTATCGACCAGCGGGTACTCCTCAGTCAAGAAGTCATTGTCCATGCTAAAGAAGATCTGTTAGGGATTATTAGCGCCAAACCACCCCATCTTCAGGATCCAGATGAGAGCGGAAAAGCAGTTAAGCTTCAAGATATGACCATTGATTTAGGCCTTTCCGCAGAGAGAATTGAATCTCTGGTACAGATTGGCGACCCTATTACTATTAAGCGTGACTGCCGCTTATTAAAAAACTCTCTCTACTCGGGAAAAGCAATGGATGACCGGGCCGGAGTGGTCGCCTTAATTGAATGTCTTAGTAGGTTAAAAGACCTCCATCATCAAGCCGAAGTCTACTGTGTAGTTACTGTCCAAGAAGAACTGGGGGTGCGAGGCGCCTTTGTTAGCTCCTATGAGCTTAACCCTGATCTGGGTATCGCCATTGATGTCACCCATGGAGACATGCCCGGTCTCTCTGATTATGAGGCCTTTAAATTAGGTCAAGGACCTGTAATTGTCACCGGTCCGCAAGTTCATCCCCAGATCTTTGAAAAGTTTAAAGCAGCAGCTAAAGCTGGAAATATAAAGTATCAGATTGAAGCCGAAGTTACTCCACGAGGAACCGATGCTTATGCTCTCCAAGTGGCGCGAGCAGGAGTCGCTAGCGGTCTGGTTAGCATTCCCCTCCGCTACATGCATACTTCAGTTGAGACTTTATCCTTGGAAGATCTAAAAGAAACCGGCAGACTATTGGCAGAATTCGTTAGGCAAATCGACAGCGAATTCGTGGAGGGGTTGAAATGTTGTTAAGGGAATTATGTGAATTAAATGCTGTTTCCAGTCGGGAAGATGCTGTCCGCGCGTATATCCGAAATCGCATCACAGAAAAAGTGGAGACCGTTACTACCGATAAGCTCGGCAATTTATTAGCAGTTCAAGGCAGTGGTAACACCGGTCCTAAAATCATGTTGACTGCCCATATGGATGAAGTAGGATTAATGGTCGTCGGGATCGATAATAGCGGGCTGCTGAAGATTAAAACCGTGGGTGGGATCGATGAAAGGGTGTTACTCTCCAAACGGGTAGTGATCGGTCCTAACCGCATACCCGGAGTCATTGGGGCAAAACCTATTCATCTTCAAGAAAAAGAAGAAAGAGAAAAACCAGTTAAACTTCCCTCCCTTTTTGTTGATATCGGCGCTAAAGATAAAGCCGATGCCGAGAAAGAGGTTAGTATCGGAGATTTAGCGGCCTTCGACGTCAAAGCCGGGGGGTTTGGCGATCGGATGTTTAAAGGGAAAGCCTTAGATGACCGAGTGGGCTGCGCTGTCCTTTTAAACTTGATTGAAAACCACTATGACTTCCCTCTCTATTATGCTTTCACTGTTCAGGAAGAAGTCGGTTTGAGAGGAGCGACGGTCGCCGCTTTCGGCATAAATCCTGACCTGGCGCTTGTCTTTGAGGGTACCTCGGCCGGTGATGTTCCTCCCGCTAAAAAACATCAGCAATCCACCCGCCTTGGTAAAGGGCCGGCGATTAGTTTTATGGATCGTTCTATCATTGTGAACCAGGCGCTAATAGAACGATTGGTGAAGGTAGCAAATGAAGCTAACATTCCTTTTCAGTTCCGTCAATCAACAGCAGGAGGAACTGAGGCCGGCGCCATTAATCAATCTCAGACCGGTATCCCCGCCGGTGTGCTCTCTGTTCCTTGCCGTTATATCCATTCGCCAGTTTCCATCTTAAGTCTGGATGATTTCGAAAATACGATCAAACTAGCAGATGCCTTTCTAAAAAGTATAGAAAGAAGGGGGTTACCCGTATGAAAAAGTTGATTAGTAAATTAACTGCTATTAGCTCCCCATCCGGCAGGGAAGAGCAGATTCGCGCGTTCATTAAGGAAGAGATCAAAAATTACTGTGACGAGTTAAGAGAAGATAAGCTTGGAAACTTAATCGCTATTAAACATGGTGGCAACACTAAAATTCAATTCGCCGCGCACATGGACGAAATCGGGATGATCATAACTGATATCGATGAGAACGGGTTTTTACGTTTTAGTAATGTGGGAGGAATCTCTCCCCACCGCCTTTACGGACAACGGGTACGGTTCCAAAACGGTATAGTCGGTGTCTTTGGAGCGGAAAAGGTGGAAGATATTAAAAAGCTAACTTTAAATAAGTTATACATAGATATCGGCGCTAGTTCTGAAGAAGAAGCCAGATCAAAAATCTCGGTAGGTGATATTGCCACCTTCCACCATGAATTTACTGACTTAGGAGAGCGCGTTGTCGCCAAATCTATGGATGACCGTATCGGGTGCGCAGTCCTCATTGAGGCTCTGAAACGAGTAACTAACCCCCAAAATGACCTTTATTGTACTTTTACTGTTCAAGAGGAAGTTGGGCTTCGCGGCGCCAGAACTTCCGCTTTTGGAATTGAACCTGATTTAGGTATCGCTCTTGATGTAACAGCAACCGGCGATACTCCGGAAGCTGAGCGTTTAGCGGTAAAACTCGGAAAAGGAGCGGCCATTAAGGTTAAAGACCTCTCCATCATTACTCACTCTAAAGTAAAAGATTTACTAACCGAACTCGCCAAGACTAATTCCATCCCTTATCAATTCGAGGTCTTACCGTTCGGAGGCACCGACGCCGGCGCCATCCATTTAACGAAAGCAGGTGTGCCGGCAGGGGTAATCTCCATTCCTTGCCGCTATGTTCATTCCCCCTCTGAAATGGTAGATCTAAATGATGTGGAGGCAGCTGTGCGTCTAGTTGTAGCGGTTATGGAGAAAAAGATTGGATGGTCATAAAAAAAAGGTGTGCGAAAAGTGAGATTGGTCGCTCGTCGTTCGCATGAATGATAGCCTTTGCGACTGTAG
>DHOO01000056.1:14296-16135 GCA_002409975.1 Firmicutes bacterium UBA5388 | reverse complement strand
CTCGTCGCAATTTTCATCCTTTCGCTTGCCCCAGCTTGCTGGGGTGGAGGACTACTTAGGATTGGCTAATCTAATATTGGCTGAGAGACTTCAGAAAGTAGACAATCCCCTTAAGTCATTAATTTAAAGTTTGATCATAAAATATACTTGATGCGCTCAACTCGTCACTTGATAGCCGTAGTGAAAGTTATAATGTAAACTTGTAATCTATTCATTCTTTTACCCTCTTTTCCTGCTTTTATAATTCGTAATAATCTTATTCCGGGGACAACCTGATTTTAAATCATCTTTGAATATGTATAGATTTACCAGGAATTAAGGGACTTATATTTCACAAGTAAATCAATATATTATGACTGGATTACAATATGATTACTTATATTTTTCAAAGATTGATTTATGAACGGAAAAATGATAATCTAATTTAAATGATTGACACTGATCCCTATAAATAACAATAATCAACTATATTTTGAGGTGAAAATATTGAGGGAAAAAATCACGGGAATTAGAGAATCCTTAAGAAGAAAGGGCTACAGGCTTACTCCTCAACGAGAAGCTGTTATAAAAATCTTGCTTGAAAACCCTAATCAACATTTAGCCGCAGAAGATATCTATGCGATGGTAAGAAGAACCCATCCGGAGATTGGGATGGCCACTGTCTATCGGACTCTTGATCTTTTAAGCAGTGAGAAGATCATTAATCAGTTAAATTTTGAAGAGGGCTATAGCCGCTACGAGTTAGAAAGCCAAACTCATCATCATCATTTGGTCTGTTTAAAGTGTGGAAAGATTAGGGAATTCAGTGACAATCTTTTGGAAAAGGTGGAAGAAGAGATTGCGCTTAAATATAATTTTGAAATTGTTGGCCATCTTCTAAAATTTTATGGTTATTGTTCAAGCTGTGCTAGCAACAGAAAACCAAAATAAGATTTAATATTTTAGTAAAAATCTTACTTTGGTATGGGGTTTGAGATGAAACTGTCATTACCCAAAAAGTATAACCAGAAAATTTTAAGAGCCAGCCGCGAGTTTGGGTTAATTGTGTCTGGAGATCGCATCTTGGTTGGTTTTTCCGGCGGAAAAGATAGCGCGCTTCTTCTTTTTGCCTTAAGCTTATTGGTGAAATACGGTGTGATTCAAGCAGAACTATTTGCTCTAACGATTGACTTGGGTTTTGAACAAAAGGTCGATCCTGAACCTCTACAAGAGTTTTGTTCTAGGTTAGGAGTTAAATTCTATTTTTTCCCGACGAATATTGCCCGGACAATTCAGAAGGATAAAGACCCCTGCGCTTGTTGTTCTTATTTGCGAAGGGGTTGTATGAATAAGTTTGCTGTCGAACAGGGGTTTAATAAGGTTGCTTTGGCGCATCATCATGATGATGCGGTGGAGACTTTTCTGATGAGTATCATCTATTCGGGACAGATTCGTACCTTTGCCCCCAAAACTTATCTTGATCGTTCAGGAGTGACCATCATTCGTCCTTTAGTTTATCTTCGAGAGCGGGAGATTATTGCGGCTACACGGTTTTTGCCGTATAAACCCGTTCCTAAGTTATGTCCTTTTGATGGTTTGACTTATCGACAGAAGGTTAAAGATTTAATTGCCCATCTTAACGCTGAAAACCGCTGGGTTTACCCGAATTTGGCAAAAGCGATGAGGGCTGGCCGACCAATTGAACTATGGCCACCAGAAATAGATAGCGAGCGGTTGAGAGCTGATCAAGACATTGACACCACTAAAGGATAATGCATATAATTTAAGGAATTGCTTAATTGATTGAATTAAGATTTAACTACAAGAAAACTCCTTTATTCTTGTCGATTCACCCGGCTT
>DHOO01000056.1:0-14076 GCA_002409975.1 Firmicutes bacterium UBA5388 | reverse complement strand
AATGATGGGGAGAGTAACTTATGGGGAAGGGCAGAGAGGGGATGTCACTTGGCTGGAAGCATCCCTCTGGAACCTTAAGTGAAATGCGCCCTGGAGCTTAGGGCTGAAGGAAGAGTAGGTCTTAACGGGAGCGCCCGTTATAGCGCGTTCTCAAGAGGGGTTAGTAGTGACAAAAGAAGCTACTAGTCCAAGCAGAGTGGAACCGCGAAGCAACTGACTTCGTCTCTGAGGGAGGCGAAGTTTTTTTATTGAATTATGCAGTATCTAGGTAGTCGCCCACGCTGGCTACCGCCCGCTGGGGTGAAGCGCCGGGTTTTGGGATCTAAAGTCGCAAAGGCGATTATTCATACGAGCGACGAGTATCGAGTTACGAGAGTATTTTCAAGTGTGGAGGTGAGAAAAAATGTTTTTGTTGCTACGGGAAGAAATAAAAGCGGTTTTTCAGCGCGATCCAGCCGCTCGAAGTGTCTGGGAAATTATTCTTTGTTATCCCGGTTTTCATGCTCTTCTTACCTATCGGATTGCGCACTGGTTTTATAAACAGCGGCTCTTTCTAGTAGCGCGGGTGATTTCGCAACTAGCCCGCTTTTTTACAGGAATTGAGATCCATCCTGGGGCAAAAATTGGTAAAGGGTTGTTTATCGATCATGGAATGGGCGTAGTTATTGGTGAAACGGCAGAAATTGGTGATAACGTTACTATTTACCAAGGGGTTACCCTTGGTGGAACTGGGAAAGAAAAAGGGAAACGCCATCCGACAGTTGGAGATAATGTAATTATTGCTGCAGGGGCTAAGGTATTAGGTTCAATTACAATTGGGGAGAATGCAAAGATTGGCGCTGGCGCGGTAGTAATTAAATCAGTCCCAGCCAACTCTACGGTAGTAGGTGTTCCCGGTCGAGTGGTTATTCAAGATGGGGTAAAAATTGGCCTCCCCGATCTGGAACACGGAAAATTACCCGATCCGATCTTGGCTTTCTGTGAACAGTTGCAAAAACGGATTGAAGCGCTTGAAATTCAGCTTAAAGCAAAGACAAGTTCTGATCACTAAAGTTCATTTATCTTATGCTTTTTGGTCTCATAATAAATATAAGGATAAGCAGTAAAGGAGGCTTATAATTATGGCGAACATGGTATTTAACACTCTAACCAAACAAAAAGAGAAGTTTATTCCAAGAGAACCCGGAAAGGTAAGTATTTATGTTTGCGGGGTTACTCCCTACGATTATGCGCATATTGGAAATGCGAGACCTCCTGTAGTATGGGATTGTATTCGACGGTTTCTCCGTTACCAGGGGTATCAAGTTACTCTGGTCCAGAATTTTACCGATGTAGACGATAAGATTATTCTTCGCGCCCAACAATCCGGGAAAGAACCTTTAGATCTGGCCGCGGAATTTGCGGAGATTTATCTTACAGACTTAGCAATGTTGGGTGTAGAAAGAGCTACTTATTACCCAAAGGTCTCAGAGCATATTCCAGAGATCATTCAAATGGTACAAGGTTTGGTGGAAAAGGGCCATGCTTATGTGCTGGAGGAAGATGTTTATTTTGCCATCGACTCCTTCCCCGAATATGGGAAATTATCCGGACGACAGCTCGAAGAGATGATGAGTGGGGCGCGGGTGGATGTTGATCACCGAAAAAGAAATCTCATGGATTTTGCGCTCTGGAAAGCTGCAAAACCCGGTGAACCTTCTTGGGAATCTCCCTGGGGAAAGGGCCGTCCCGGCTGGCATATTGAATGTTCAGCAATGTCGCTGAAGTACTTAGGAAGCGGCTTTGATTTTCACGGTGGCGGCACAGATTTGATTTTTCCCCATCATGAAAATGAAATCACCCAAGCAGAGGCGTATTGTGGGAGTAAACCTTTTGTCCGTTATTGGTTACATTCAGCTTTTATTACGCTCAGTGGCGATAAAATGTCCAAATCTTTAGGGAATGTGGTAACAATCAGAGAGGCTTGCACCCATTTTTCTCCTAAAGTGGTCCGTTTCTGGTTACTAGGGACCCACTACCGAAATCCGTTAAGCTTTGGCGAGGAAGAGTTAAAGGCTGCCGCTCGCGGCCTTGAACGATTAGAAACAGCTAAAGAGAACTGGAAGCATTTGCTGTCAACAAAGATTAGAGATCAGGCAGAGGATGGCTCGGTTGACAGTATAACTGAGTTTATTGTAGACAGTAAAAAACGGTTTATCAACGCGCTGGAAGATGATTTCAATACTGCCTTATCATTAGGGGTTCTTTATGAACTGGTAAGAGAGATAAATAAGTGGGCGCTTGCTGAGGGCTTTCAACTAACAGTCGCTAATAAGCAGGCTTTACAGGAGGCCCTATCTGTACTGGAGGAACTTGGCGATCTGTTGGGGATTTGGTTTGCAGTCGAGCCTCAAGAAAGGGGAGTCTCTGCGGAGCAGGTAGAAGAGTTAGTAAAAAAACGAGAAGAGGCGAGGGCGAGTAAAGATTTTAAAACTGCCGATTGGATTAGAGACTCCTTAAAAAAACAAGGGATTATTTTAGAAGACACTCCGCAAGGAGTGAGGTGGAGGAGGGGTGACTCGTAGCTCGTTCTTTACGTGCGGTCGTCATTTGGTCTTATTAGAGAAGAAAAGTGCTTGCTTTTACTCCTATACTTACCATAAACTAAAATAGTTATCGTGCCGATGACCATTAAAATTATTCCGGACAACCCCCCTTCAGGGCCAAACTCACCTCCAGTCCATAACTGGGGACCATTAATCTCTAGAGAAAACAGGGAGGTTAGATTGAAACCGCTTACTTTAAACCCGAACATTGTTTGGAAAAGATTCCAACTAAAATGTAAAGAGACTGGGAGATAGAGAGTACCGGTTACTAAATAAGCGGTGGCAAAGAAAAGACCGGCAATCATGATTCCGAATAATCCGAGGAAACTAATATGGGGGTTATTAATATGTCCGAGGCTAAAGAGAAAAGCAGAAAAAGCTATCCCGGCAGGAAGCCCCCAACCAGTGGCTAATATTGGAAGGTGTAGTCCTCGGTACATAAGTTCTTCAAAAATAGCAGAGATAAGAAACGTTAATACCATCCAGAAAAGATCTGAGTTTTGAAAAGCAGATAAAGTTGGGTCCTGCTTAATCCCGTTGATCCAGCCAGCGCTTTTAAAAGCTAGAAAAAGGAGGGAGAATAGGAGAGGACCTAATATTAGTCCAAAAGTGATGTCTTTAAGAAAAAAGGGGTGCTTGGGAAAAAAGCGGGGGAGAAATCTCCGTCGGAAAACAGCTTTTTCGGCCCACAAAAAAGCAAGTAGTAAGGGGAGCAATCCGAGCAGAAGGTAGTTTAAGAAATCAGGAAAAAGTAAATCATCGCTTATTTCTCCAAATTTCCATGGTATTTTTATGATTGCTCCTAAAAACATGAAGACAACTTGATTAAAAAAATAAAAGAGATAAACTACACCTATAACCCAAAGAGGCTGAAGAAGCTTCCTTAGGATGGAAATTTTTTGTTTTTTCATTTCTTATAGACCTCGCTTACTTCAAATGGGGTTATAAAAAACCGTTTTAAGTTTGAGAATTAGCATTAAAAATAGACAAAGAAATAAAGAAATACTGATCAGTAAAGTATTAGACAGTGGAATAAATTACTCCTCTTTTAAAAAAAGATATTTTCATTACGAAAAGAGGAATCTATTTCTTTAAAGAGAAGTTTTCTGGAGGTCCTAATCTAATCGTCCTTGTTAAACTTGGTTTGCTCAACGGCAAGCATGGAAAGAAGATATTTTGGAACTAGCATGTAAAGGCTTTAATTTCGGGGGGCAAGCGACTAGGACAAGCCATGAGAAGGGTGAGAAAATGCTAACTACAGAAGTTATCAAAATAGATTCCGAAGCTCCTGAAGAAGAGTATCTTCGTCGGGCGGCGGCTATTCTCCGTCGGGGAGGACTGGTGGCCTTTCCCACTGAAACAGTATATGGTTTAGGCGCCGCGGTCAATAACGGGGATAGTATCAAAAGGATCTTTAAGGTCAAAGGTCGACCTGGGGACAACCCCTTGATTGTTCATATTTACAAATGGGAACAATTGGCGGAGATCGTATTAGAGGTTCCGGAACGGGCAGTCTTATTAGCTAAAAAGTTTTGGCCCGGTCCCTTAACACTGATTCTGCCCAAAAAAGACACCATTCCTTCAGAAGTGAGCGCAGGCTTGCCAACAGTAGCGATTCGTATTCCTGCTCATCCGGTGGCTTTAGGGATGTTGCGTCAGACTGGGATACCAGTGGCGGCGCCAAGCGCGAATCTTTCTGGTCGCCCCAGTCCAACTCGGGGAGCTCATGTGATTTCCGATCTGGGGGGGAAAGTTGACCTCATTCTCGATGCCGGCGCTACTGGAGTAGGGTTAGAATCAACCGTACTGGATCTTACTAGCGCTTGTCCGCGGATTCTTCGTCCAGGCGGAATTACCTTTGAAATGCTGGAAGAAGTTTTGGGCAAGGGTGGGGTGGAGGCGCCCCAGTTTACGAATTGTGAGCGACCGCTAGCTCCCGGAATGAAATATCGCCATTATGCTCCTCAAGCGCCGTTAAGGTTATTTACTGGGGATCAGGATGCGGTTAATAGCTATTTGGCAGAGGAAATTTTACAAGAGGTGAGCGCAGGAAAAAAAGTGGGGCTCTTAGCTTATGATGAAGATCAAAGTTTTTTTCCTCGCGTGCCCGGTTTATCTTTTTTTTCTTTAGGAAAAAGGTTAAACCCTGCGGAAGGCGCGGAAAGGCTGTATAATCTTTTAAGATTATGTGACCAAGTAGGGGTGGAACAGATTTATGCGGTGGCCCCTCCACGGGTGGGGGTTGGGGAGGCGATTTTTAACCGCTTATGGAAAGCCTCTGGAGGGAGAGCGGAGGAGATTAAATGAGAGTTCTCATCGGCAGTCGATTTTTAACCTTTGTTTTTTGGCTTTTAATCTTGCTCAGTGTGAGTAAACCGGGATTAACAAGTGGGTGTCAGTTAATACCAGGAGAAAGATTGGAATATCAGGTTTATGCTAAGGGGTTACTTATTGGAGAGCAAACCTTGAGTATTATTAGGGAGATTTCTTATCAAGACCAGTTAATTCTTCATATCCAGATGCAACTAAGAAGCTATCCTGCTTATGCTCTTTTCTTTTCTTACCGGGAGACTGCCGATCTCTACTTAGATCCTGAGCATCTTACCCCAGTGTATTTAAAGAAGAAGATTAACGAGAAAGGAAAAACCTGGGAGGAAGAGTATCTATTTGGAGAGGAAATAGTAGAAAAAAGAGTGAAAGTTGAGGGCAGAGAAACACGGCTCACCAGTTATCAGGCTAATAACCCATTAGTGGAAGGTTTATCTCTTATTTATTACCTGCGCGCTCGTCCATGGGAAAAAGAGCAATTTCTGTTATACTATCTTACGACCAGTGGATTGGTACCTGTAGAATATCAGTACAAGGGTCAGGAAAAAATCAAAACCCGATTTGACCATATGTTGGCAGATGTGATTGTCGATCCGGTTTCTCAGGTATCGATCTGGTTTTCTAAAGATGAGCAGGTTTATCCTTTACGAATTTCTATTAGCAAAGACTTTGGGATTTTAACCTCGCGCTTAGTAAAGGTTAGTTACGCAGTGAAGTAAAATTGTTTTTGATAACCGGCTGGGTATGAGTTAGGAGGTAAAGATGGTCAAAAAAATTCTCTTGGTTTGCACCGGGAATACCTGCCGTAGCCCGATGGCAGCTGCTCTTCTTCAGAAAATTCTGGAGGGAAAAAGGGAGATTGCCTCAGAAATCCAGATTTCTTCAGCTGGAATTTATGCTTTTCCCGGTGCTCCAGCCTCGACAGAGGCGATTGAAGTCATGCGCCACTATGGGGTGGATCTCTCTACTCACTTGTCCCGTGGTCTCCAAAGTGAAGAGTTATTAGCTTCAGACTTAATATTAACGATGACCACCGCGCAAAAAGCCCAACTGTTAAAAGCTTTTCCAGAAGTGAAAGATAAAGTTTTTATTTTAAGAGAGTATATCGAGGAGCAACTAAAAGGAAAAGGTGTTTCAAGGGAACATCCGATTGCTTTCTCCGAAGGAAAAGATACTGGTGTTGATATCCCCGATCCCTTTGGGCAGACTCTTGAGGTCTATCATAGTTGCGCTGAAGTGATTGTCCAGAATCTACAGGAGTTAGTGAAAATACTGCTCGCCGAGAGAGGCGATCGCAAAAAGAAAGGAGGGGAGAAGATGAGGATTGCAATTGGTTCAGATCATGCTGGTTTTCAACTAAAAGCAGAGATTGCTAAGTATTTAGAAGCTAAGGGGTATGAGTTTAAAGACTTTGGTGTTTTCTCCTCTGAATCAGTTGATTACCCAGATCAAGCTGCGTTAGTGGCTAAGGCGGTTGCTAAGGGTGAATTTGATCAGGGGATTATTATTTGTGGCACAGGGATTGGAGTTTCGATTGCCGCAAATAAGATTAAAGGAATTAGGGCGGCCCATTGTCATGATGTATTCTCGGCGCAAATGGCCCGGGCGCATAATGACAGTAATGTTTTGACTATGGGTTCGCGTGTGGTTGGTCCTGGACTGGCAGAAACAATTGTTGAAGCCTATCTAGAAGGAAAATTCCAAGGTGGACGTCATCAACGACGGGTAGATAAAATAACTAAACTTGAAGAATAAGCAGAGAAAAGGGGGCTTCCACTGATGGGGTCAGTACATCTAATTGAACATCCTTTAATTCAACATAAATTAACTATTATTAGAGATGTGGCCACTGGACCAAAAGAGTTTAGAGAGCTGGTGGAGGAGATAGCCACCCTGATGGCCTACGAGGTAACCAGGGATTTTCCCTTACAAGAGGTAGAGGTTGAAACTCCGATTGCTAAGGCAAAAGCTAAAGTGATCTCTGGAAAGAAGATTGCAATAGTGCCAATCCTCCGAGCTGGTTTGGTCATGGCTGATGGAATCATGAAGTTGATTCCCGCCGCCAAAATGGGGCACATCGGGTTGTATCGCGATCCCAATACCCTTCAGCCGGTGGAATATTATTGCAAACTGCCGATGGATATTCAGGAACGGGATATGATTTTAGTTGATCCAATGCTCGCTACTGGAGGTTCCGCTTCCGCAGCTATTAATTTTATTAAGCAGCGTGGAACGAAAAACATTAAATTAATGAGCTTAATCGCTGCCCCCGAAGGTGTGGCTCAACTCCAGAAAGATCATCCGGATGTGGAGATTTTTGTAGCAGCCATTGATGAGCGTCTTGACAGCCATGGGTATATTATCCCCGGTCTGGGTGATGCCGGTGATCGGCTTTTTGGCACAAAATAATCTGAGGGAATTGCATAATTACCTTAAGGCTTTATTTAACCACAATAAAGCGCTTGGCTTTTATTAGGTAGTCGCTCACGCTGGCTACCGCCCGCCTTGACAAGGAGTTTTCTTGTGAGCAATCAATTATGCAATTTCTTCAACCTTAGAAACAGTTTACTTTTTATATTGAATAAAAAATTGTTCCGGCAGAGCTCAAGGTGAGGGGGTGAATAGAGTGAGATGGGCTGTTTATGGTTGGAACCTTTTTATGCTCTCCGGGATTGGTTTCCTTCTGTCGCTGGCGTTAACAGGTTTTTGGATAAAAACGGGATGTAAATGGGGGATGCTTGATCTACCACGGGAGCGAAGAGTACATTCGATCTCTCGACCCTTTTCAGGGGGTTTGGCTATTTTTACCGCTTTTAGCATGACCTTGGTTCTGACCGGAGGATTTTCCTTTCCTTATCTTGCCCCGATCTTAAGTGGGGGTATCTTAATTTTGACGCTTGGATTTTTCGATGATAAATATGATTTATCGGCCGGGTTTAAAGTACTGGTCCAATTAGCGATTGCCACTTTTATCACTTATGCCGGGGTGCGGGTTCAATATCTAACTAATCCCTTTGGCGAGATGATCGCTTTAGGTTGGGTCGGGTATCCCTTAACCGTTCTTTGGCTGTTAGTAACCATTAATATAATTAACCTGATCGATGGTCTCGATGGATTGGCCGCAGGGATCTCGGCGATTGCCGGAGTAAGTCTCTTAATAATCGGGATTGGGCTCGGGCAATCGGCTGCGGTCTTTCTCTGCGCTATTCTGATCGGCGTCTTACTTGGTTTTCTTCCCTATAATTTTTATCCTGCTCGTATCTTTATGGGTAATTCCGGCGCTTATTTTCTCGGTTACATCCTGGGGGTGATCTCAGTAATGGGCGCTTTAAAGTTACCTACTGTTCTTGCCTTAGCGATTCCTGTTTTTGCGATGGGTATTCCTTTTCTAGATACACTGTGGGCGGTATGGCGCCGGTGGCGAGGAGGTTGTCCCATTACTGTTGGTGATCGCTATCACATTCATCACTTACTGCTCACCTCTGGGCTGGGCATGAGAAAGGCTGTGCTGCTGCTTTATGGGTTAAGTCTGCTTTCGGGGCTGGCCTCGATTTTTCTTTCCCGGGTTACGGTTCTGATTGGGGTTCTAATTTTACTAACCGGTTTTGTCGTGATCTTTTTTTGTTTAAAGGGGCTGCGCTATATGCAGAGCGCCGCTCAAGAAAAGGAAGAAAAACAGTATTCTTCTATTGCTGGTCAACATCGGCGCTAAGAACCGAGTTAGGGTAAAATTACTGCAGGTTTTTTAGAGGGAATTTTTTGTTTGACCAATCGTTTTCCTTATGGAGTTTCAGATGAAGAGATTTTAATAATAGCTGTAATGTAACTAAACAAAGAACCCGGCTATTGGTTAAAGGGATATAACAATTAAAACCAGCGGAGGCGGCTAACCGCCCCGCTGGTTTTTTAAAATACAGCTATTTATTTCTACATAATTTGGCCAAAAACTGGACCGATCCTGACGGTAGAGACAAGCTTGGCGATGAAAAATACTTTTAAAAAAGGAATATCCAAGAAAAGGGGGAAAATAGAATAAGATTAATCAGCTTATTATTAAAAAAACCAAGTGAAGAGGTGTTCTTGATGGAGATGCCAATCGTATTACCGGAAAAGAAAATAGGTTTCTGGAAAAGTTTTGGGATGCTCTTTTCCGCGCCGGGGGAACTTTTTGAAGGGCTTTCTCATCACCCCGATTTTAGTTGGCCCGTATTATTTCTCCTTGTTTCCCTGGTTTTCTCTTTATTGCTGGGAAAAGTAAGCACCCAAGTTTTAGTTGACACTTTTCCGAAATATGCCGAGGCTCTGGAAATGCAGGGAAAAAATATTCAGCTAGTTAGCCAACTAATTACCGGAGTGTTAGGAAGCGGCTTATTCTGGTTAATCCGAGCCGGGGTCTTTACCTTACTAGCTAAAATGTTGGGGGGGATTGCTCCCAAATTTGTCTCGGTACTCTCGGTAGTTGGCTATCTCTATCTTCCGCAAACCATGCGGATCTTGTTTCAGGGAAGCGTGGCTACTTTAACAGGCGCCATTCCTCCCCTAGGGCTTGAAATGGGAATGGAGATTAGTGAACGTCTTTTTACTCCTTTAGGGTTACTGTTAGGAGAGATTAATCCTTTTACTCTTTTTTACCTATTCCTCACAATGGTGGGCTTAGAGAAAACTTTTAAACTCTCGCGGGTTAAGGCCGCCTTGATTACCATTTTTTGCTGGGCGGTAACAGTAGGTTATAGTATGCTGATGGTCTCAATTTCCTATCGCTTTTTAAAATAGTAAAGATAATAAACCAGTGGCAACGAGTGAGGTGATTAACCCTGAAAAGAAAAAAACCGCGTTGGCTAGTGATTGCCTTAGTTGGATTGGCGATTCTAATCTATGTGATTATCGCGGTGCGTTCCGGACAAAAACATAAAAACGCCGGCACAGTAGTGGAGATCAGCAACGTCTCCCGGGAAGAACTGGTGACTACTGTTTCCGGAAGCGGAGTGGCGGATACTCAGGAAAAAGAAGAAATTAGAGCGGAGATTACTGGTTTGATCTCAAAAATTCATGTACTTGAAGGGGATTGGGTCAAAAAAGGTGACCTCCTCTTGACCTTCAATGATCGTCACTTTCGCAGAGCAGTCACCAGTGCGGAGAATGCCTTAAAAGCGGCGGAATTTGATTCTACTCTTCCCAGTCTGGAGGAAGCTAGGCTAGTAGTGGACTCCTGCCGTAAAGCTCATGACCGGGTAGCGTTACTTTATCGGCAGGGCGCTGCGACGAAGGAGGGTTTGGAAGAGGCTGTTTTAAAATTAAAACAAGCAGAAATTAGGTGGGAGCAAACGCAGAAGCTGGTCACCATTAAACGGGAAGAAGCCCAACTTTCGCTGGCGGCAGCCCAACAAGAACTGGCGGGCACAAGAGTAACCGCTTCCCGAGATGGCCGGGTTATCTACTGCCCAGTGAAAGAAGGAATGAGTATCGTCCCGGGAACTTTCCTTTGTGAGATCGGTAACCTGGAAACTCTGACAGTAGAATTTGGGGTCGATGAGATTGATATTTCCCAGATTAATCCGGAACAAGTCGCTAGAATTACCCATGATGGGCTCCCTGGAATGGAATTCACAGGGTCGGTCGAACAAGTGGCCCTTAAGGGAATCACTAAAGGAAACGAATGTACTTTCCCCGTAAAAATACGGATTGATAATACTATGGGAAAGCTGCGCCCAGGGATGACGGTCGATGTAGAGATTGAAACCGCTCGGGTTAAGGAGACGCTAACACTTCCATTATTAGCAGTCCTGGAAGAGGAAGAATCCATAGGCGCAGTAGGAAAGTATGTATTTATGGTTGTAGACGGGACAGCAGTTAAGACGCGGGTAATCACCGGCTTAAGTAATGAGAGCAGTATAGAGATTAAAGAAGGTCTAAACGAAGGAGATCCTTACATCTCCGGAGATTACGATACGATTATCCGTCTTAAAGACGGGACTAAGGTCAGACCGAAAAAAACTACTAACTAAGCACAACTAAGTATCAATTCGTTTCGGGGGAGTCAGGGAGGATAAAATGATTAGAGTCGAAAACCTTGATAAAGTATATAAAAATGGGGCCTTACAGGTTCAGGCTTTATTTGAGGTTAATCTATCGATCCCGACTGGGGAGTTTGTTGCGATTATGGGCCCATCGGGTTCCGGTAAATCGACCCTGATGAACATCTTAGGTTGCCTTGATCAGCCGACAGCCGGAAGTTATTGGCTGAACAAAGTAGAAGTAAGCGCCTTAACTGATAATCAGCTGGCGGAGATTAGAAACCGTAAGATCGGCTTTATTTTTCAGACTTTTAATCTGCTACCAAGGAGTACCGCTCTCCAGAATGTAGAACTACCGATGATTTACGCCGGGGTCCGGAAAGGGGAGCGCCGTGAACAAGCGATGGCAGCGTTAACCAGTGTCGGTTTAAGTGATCGCTGGCATCACCGTCCTAATGAACTTTCGGGGGGGCAACGGCAGCGGGTAGCTATTGCCCGGGCGTTAGTTAATAGCCCCGCAATTATACTGGCGGATGAACCCACGGGTAACCTTGACTCCGCTTCTGGCCGGGAAATTATGATGATTTTACAGAACCTAAACCAGCAGGGGATCACGGTTCTCCTTGTGACCCACGATGCCGAGATTGCCAGTTACGCGCAACGTACCATCTGTTTTCGCGACGGAAGAATTATCAGTGATCAAGCAGTAAGCAAAGGGATGGTGGAAACACCATGATCTTGCTGTTGGAAGCAGCGCGAATGGCTTGGGACAACCTCTGGAATAACAAACTCCGTTCGGTATTAACTTTATTGGGGGTGGCGATCGGTATTGGCTCCACAGTTTCGCTGTTAGGGATGGGCCTCGGTTTTAAAACAGAGATCCTTCGCGAGTTTGAGAGTATCGGTTCGAATATGATTATGGTCTTTCCTAATATCTTCATGGAAACCGGAAAAGAACTGCAGGCTCTAACAGAGGCTGACCGACGTGTCATTGAAGCGGTCTGTGGAGAGGGAATTGAAGAGGTAGTCCCTTTTATTTTTGGAGGGAAAACTACCATTCGCTATTTAAAGGAGAAAACAGCTCCCCAGGTGACAGGGACGACTGCGGGTTTTTTACAGATCCAAGGCTTAAAAGTAGAGCGCGGTCGCTTTTTGAACCAAGCGGATCTAGCGGTTGGACGTAAAGTCGTAGTTCTTGACTGGCGAGTTAGAGAGAAATTGTTTGGCCAATTGAATCCGGTAGGAAAGATGGTCACACTTTTCGGAGAGAAATACCAGGTAATCGGTGTTTTAGAAAAGAAGAGCTCCACGATTTCGCTGGGGGTTGAAAGTAATGGGTTAAATCTTTATCTCCCGGTTAGCACCTTACAAAGAGTGATGAGGTTCTATGATTATTATGGATTATACATTACTGCTTCCGATCTGCAGGGAACAGAAAAAATCGCGAACCTGATTAAAGGTGTGCTGGCCAAAAGATATGGGTCTAAAAATGATTTTCAGATTTTTAATACCGAAGAGCTTTTAAAAGCGCTGCAGACGGTTACTGGAGTCATTACTGCGCTGTTAGGACTAATTGGCGGGATTGCGCTTCTGGTGGGCGGGATCGGGATTATGAATATTATGCTGGTTACGGTAATGGAACGGATTAGAGAGATTGGGATCCGGAAAGCAATTGGCGGGAAAAACGTTACCATCTTGTGGCAATTTATCACTGAAGCGGTAGCTCTCTGCTTAATGGGAGGACTGTTGGGCACAGGGTTTAGTTTCGTTGCTAGCTTTGTAATAAAACAGAAAACCCCTCTGCGTTTAGTCATTACCCCCGGTTTAGTAGGAATAGCTTTTCTTTTTGCCGTAGGTGTGGGTTTATTCTTTGGCGCTTTCCCGGCTTGGAAGGCGGCGAAGTTGGATCCGATCGAAGCTTTGCGTTATGAATAGTAGTTATTGGAGGAGGAACTTTGAGAGTTACAGAAATTGCGACGATGGCGGCCGGTCAGTTAACGGTTAATAAATTACGTTCCTTTCTAACTCTGTTAGGGATCATCATCGGCATTGCCGCAGTGATTACTCTTACAGCGGTGGGTAACGGCGCTGTCGCAACTATTTCCGGACAGTTTCAGGCAATCGGAACCAGTATGATCTTTGTTCAGTGGGATTATACCAACGAGGATGAAGTCCGGCGCAATTTAGAGGAGAGGGATATAGAAGAAATAAGAAAAGGGGGCGATCTGGTAACCAATATCACCCCTTACAATCAGGCTAATTCACAGGTTAAAGCAGGGCGGGAATACCTATTTATCAACATTTCCGGGGTAGGGGAGGGCTTCTTATCAGTTCAAGGTTTAAAACTAATACGGGGACGTTTTTTTAATACCTTTGAAGCTAATACTGGGAAGAAAGTCTGTGTTTTAGGTTGGGATCTGCATGAAAAACTCTTCAAAAACCGCAATGGAATTGGGGATACTATTAAAATTCAGGGGAGAAAATTTCTCGTTATTGGGGTGATGGAGAAGAAAGACGATCGTTCTTTTGTTCGGACTAATCTGACTGACAATATGCGACTTTATATGCCGGCAAAGGCCCTCCATCGGATTTGGAATCAGAAAGGTTACCCCTTGCTGTTGGCAAACCCCATCGAGATCGAACTTAGCAAAGCAGCCGTCGGTCAGATCAAAGGTATTATTGCCCGTCTTTATGGCCCTAAAAATAACTTTCTGGTCCAAGGAATGGAAGAATTAATGGAGAGTGAGATAAATCGTCTGCGGATCTTCTCTGTATTTTTGGCTGGTTTAGGGGGTATTTCTTTGTTAGTGGGCGGCATTGGAATTATGAATATCATGCTTGTTTCTGTGAAGGAACGAACCAGAGAGATTGGGATTAGGAAAGCCTTAGGCGCGAAGAAAAAAGATTTACTTCTTCAGTTCCTAATTGAAGCGATGCTGCTTTGTTTAACTGGTGGTGTCTTAGGGCTGTGCTTAGGCCTCCTGGCCTCTACTCTGATCCGGACAGTGACGATGGTGCCAGCTACTGTAAACGCTGCTTCGGTAGGAATGGCGGTCCTCTGTGCGCTGGCTATTGGCTTATTCTTTGGTATCTACCCGGCCTGGAAAGCCGCGGGATTAGATCCGGTAGAGAGTTTAAGATATGAATAG
>DHOO01000081.1:431-20313 GCA_002409975.1 Firmicutes bacterium UBA5388 | reverse complement strand
AGACGAATCTCAAACTCGCCCATCTTTAAAGCCAAACCCGCCCCAATGCTTTTATAAAGTTCAAATTCTTCTGCTTTTTGGTTACTCTTAAGCACTCCTCCGGCATCCGTAAAAACAACTGCGTTTAACAATTCCAGAAATGGTAAGCTACTATAGGGAAACAAGGTCCATTGTTGTTCAAAAGAAATGGTAAATCCACGATTTCCAAGAATTTCGTCTCTCTGATACCCACGAACTAAGTTTCTCAAGTCGTAGTAAGGAGCAAGCAACCGGGTTTGTTTGGAGTATCCTAGCCATGGCTTAATCTTAAAGCTACCCATAATTATTGGTAGTTCTAACTCAGTAGCATAATAGGAATTACCGCTCTCCCTTGTTTTGCCGGCAACTGTAATTAAATGTAATTTTATCTCTCGATCCCAATCAAAATAGAGACGTTTTTTATAATCCAGAAAGATCAGTCCTGTACGGATTTTTTCCTCATTGCGTTGTAGAGTCCCACCAAAGATTCCTCCGGTTAGGCTATGCTCTGACTCGATCTGATAGCAGAGACTACTTGTTATTCCTTGTTGATAATGGTACCCCGGCACATACTGATGAGTCCAATGACCATAAGACAGACTCCATACTAAAGGAGCGGTTTGATAAGAAAAGCTTACATAACTCAGAATGTTTTTTGTTTCTAAGTCGCAGGCTATTCCTAACCGGGGAGTAAAGTCAGCTACCTGGTATTCATATTCCACTCCAACCAGACTACTATCTAAAGGTATGAGCGGATAAAACTCGGCTGCGACTGCCCCATCATTAATTACCGTTAACGCCAATGTAATTAAAAAAATTAGTACTTTCTTGCTTTTCTTTCTACCCACTTCTCTTCTCTCCTTCGTTAGAACTTTACTTCGAGCCGCATGACACACTCCCATTCTACCGGGTTTTTTTGCGTCTCACTACCTTTTCCTCCACCGTAAGTGGTGATTATGATTTCCGGTGTAACAGTGCGATCTTTAAGATACTTAAGATTAAGGATAGTGATCATCCCACCATCTCCAAGAGAAAAGAGCTCCTTAATTCCCCATTGCCATCGGCTAAAAAGTCCAGGTTCCCTGCTAAGACCGGCAAATAAGTAATGATTCTTCGCATAGTAATACTCCATAATATAGGTAAAAATTCCTCCGGTATAAACTCCGCCCAGTAGATATTTCCCAGTTCGCTCCGGAAACTCAATATTGACTCCCCCGTGTAGACAGAGCCCGTTCAAGAAATCCCAGGAAAACTCAGTCCCTCCTTGCCAATAACAACGTTCATCACGCCAAACATAAGATACAATCGTTTCCCAATCACTGGTCTCAAACATTTTTCCTGCTCTTAGCCAACCGGCGCCGGCTTGCGAATTCTTCCGTACAACACCAGCCACCAGACTAAAGGGGGAAAGAATAATTCTGTTTTCAAACCCCCAATAGACAGCTTCCTGTGTTAATGGGTAATTAGGAATAAAGGCTAGACCTTTACCCCAAGCCCAATCTTTTTTTCCAAATTCCCAAAGGACCGGCCCGAAAAAGCTACTGACTGTCGCCTGGTTCGTCTCGAAAAGTAATTCATGGAAATAGCCTGTTACTTGCAGTTCATATTGGCAAGCTCCGGTATACCCGGATAAACTCAGTTGCAAATCGGTTGTGCTTTCGGTTTCCGGCAAAGGTTGTTGTAAAGTAGGGAGCCCCTCACTCAGCTGATGATAAATAAACTCCGTATTAATTCTTCCACTGAAGTTAGGTTTTCCTATTACCCGGCTGCCCGCTGCCAACAAGCCTCCTCCGGTCAGCGCTAAACACAGCGCTACTTGAAAAATTTTAAGGCCTACCCTGCTTCTGAAGATCCTCATCATCCTTCTCCCACTATTCCTTAACCAGAAGTTGAAACTTGCTCATCATTAACGGATCAAAGGCTTCTTCAGGCAGTTCTTTTCCTCGGATCGAAAGATAATTCATAACCGTTCGCTGAGCTTTCTCATAGAGTAGGTTTCTGATTTCTATAGAAGCTATTTGATGACCGTTAAGCAGTCGGTAATTATAATAGAGCAATTCTTTTAAAGGTTGACCGTTTAAAGCAAATAAGATAATCTTTTCTACCACGACCCGGTCTTTATCCACCCAAAGCTTGGCTTGCTGATAAGCAACTTTTTTATCCAAAGCTTGTAACTCCAATTGGTAGTGAGTAGCAGTTTCCTCCATCTTCGCCACCCGATAATCATGGAGATAATCAATACCGGCAATCTCGGCAATACCAGCCTCTCCGAATAACTTTTGTTGCGCAGAGATTCGTAGAGGGCGGTTTAAGCCTTTCTGGTACATCCAAGTATTAGTAGCGATCACTAGAAAAGATTGATTAGTCAACCGTTCCGGGTTGGTAAAGGTCACCATCTGCTTTTTAGTCGCGTGTAAATAAACCCGAACATATGCATTATATGTCTCATTCCCATCAACTGAATCCACCTGTAGATCCAAGACAAACGAACCAGCGCCTAAGCCCTGTCGCTCGTATATATCCTCCAAGATCTGCTGTGCATCTCTACCCATCACTGGAGTAGATAAACATAATAAAAATAAACTCAGAAACGCATAGATCGTAATTTTTATCCCCCGTTTCTCCCTCCCCACTAATAACCGGAATGACATTGCTTCAACCCCTTTCTTAATTAGAAATAACCCCCAATTTAAAATCCCTTTAAAAATGGCGAAGTACCTCAACCACATTTAGCCGAGCCGCTTTAACCGCTGGGATAATCGCTGACAACACCGTTGCGACTACTACTAAAACAAAGGGAGTAATGCCATTGGCCAATGCTAGATCAATGTAGAGCATTACCGGCTCACTGACTGAAGGCGGAGTATAAGTAAGATTAGCCTGATTAATGAGATAACCGGCTAACCACCCACCGGCTATGCCGATCACTCCCGCGATCAGACTTAAAATCAATCCTTCCTGGCTTAGGAGCACGAAGACCTGATGGCGTTGGGTACCGATTGCTCTAATGGTCCCAATTTCGTTCATTCTTTCAAAAAAGGCCATGGATATAATCTCCAAAATACTAAAGAAGACTAGAACAAAGAGGACAATTGATATGAAAAAGAAAACTGTCTCGTAAAGGCTCCGCACTTGATGGTAAAAGGTAGCCAGATCCAACCAGCTTTTAACTTCTACTTCCAAGCCTTCAGCCGCAAACCTCTCCTTTAACCAGGAGATTATGGTTGCGGTCTGTTTCACTTCCGCCAGGTTGACCACAAGTTTATCCACCCCGTCGGTATTTAACATACTCTGAGCATAACCAAGAGGCAACATAACATAAACATTATCCGCATCTAAATTACCTACAGAAAATGCCCCTGTTACTTGTAGATTTCCGGCGTTATAAGCCCCATCCAAAGTGGTGGTCATTAACGAAACCCACTCATCCTCTTCTAAGCCCAGCTTCTGCATAACACCTTTCCCGAGGAGCACCCGATCCACATCACCTTCAAACAGATTAGATCCGCTTACCATCATAAGATTCTGACCTTGTCCGCTCCCCGGTTCTATACCGGTTCCCGATACAATGGCGCTGGACTCTTCAGTCCCCATAATTCCATAGATTGCTAATTCTGCGGAGCAGCTAATTACCGCTGGGTTTTCCGCCAAGATTTCTTTTATTTTTACTGTCTCTTCCCTAGCTAACAGATAACGTTCATTATCTGTATTCTTCCAATACCCTGCTTTGGCGATCTGTAGGTTACCATATTGCATCACCGACATTATCGTTAAACCCTCGAAAGTACCAGTGTTATAACCTTTAACTAAGAATAAAACTATCACACTGATCACAATAATTATTATGCTCAGCAAAGAGCGGCGTTTATTTCTAAGCACATTACGCCAAGCGATCTTCCACATCTCTTATTTCCCCTTTCTGCGTTAATACTCCGTCTCTGAGCTGGTAAATCTGCTGCGCATATTGGTTCAAAGTCAAATCGTGGGTGACAATAACTACAGCCACCTGGTATTTCCGGTTTAGATCCAACATTAAGCGAATGATTTTCAGCCCAGTCTCGGAATCTAAATTGCCAGTGGGTTCATCCGCAAGTATTATAGTTGGCCTGGTGACAAGCGCCCTAGCAATTGCCACTCTTTGCTTTTGGCCACCTGATAGTTGCGATGGCAACCTCTTACTCAGTTCTCGTAAACCAACTTGCTCCAAAACCTCTTTTACCCGTTTCTGTCGCTGTTGGTGTCCCATTTTCTGTAGTAATAAAGGATACTCCACATTCTCGCTAACTGTTAATACTGGAATCAACTCAAATGATTGGAAGATTAGACCAATTTTATCCCGCCGAATAACGGTCCGTTCACTGTCAGATAATCCTCTTAATGGTTGTTGGTTTAGATAAATATTACCCGCTGTAGGCTGATCAATCCCTGAAAGGAGATTAAGTAAAGTAGTCTTCCCACTGCCAGAAGGTCCATTAATCATCAGAAAATCTCCGGTCTTAATCTCAAAATTAACCTTTCGTAAAGCATACACCTGCTCAGCTTGGGTAGAATAGACCTTCTCCACACCTTCCGCCTTTAAAATAGCCATGCCTTCACTTCCTTTTGGAACTCGCTAACTCACCTACCATTATCATCAGTTGTTTTTTCCAAAACAACTTTACCATCCGCCATGCAGATCCTAAAAAGCTTACATGATAATGCGATAAGCAGTTCTTCGCTTATTTTTTCGAACTCTTGGTTCATCCTAATTTCGTGGTAAAGGAAATTTCCTTACTATTACCCTCATGTTTTAATAAAGCAAGGATTTACCTTACTTAATTTCGTTTAACCATCCCATCGCCCATGGACTACGAGGATAAATCTCCAAAGCTTTTAAGAAATAGTTTCTAGCCTCATCCTCCTTCTTTGCCAGACGGTAAGCATAACCGAGCCATACATAAGAAAGGAAATTATCAAATTCGTCGCTGCTCTCCAAGGCTTTCCGCAAGGCTTCTATTCCCTTGTCCACACTTCCACCACCAATTGCCGGCGCATTTAAGTAATAAGTGGCCAGTGAATTAAAAGCGGCATAATTTTTCTTATCAAGACTAATCGCCTTATTAAGTAACTTCATAGCCTGGGGACCTTTACTCATCAAATAAATAGTTCCGTTATAATTCATTAGCCTCATATATGAATCCGCCAAGAGTCGATGAGCTTCACTTGAACCTTGGTTGCATTTTAGAGCTTTCTCCGCCCACTGGCCACTTTCAGTAAAAGCACGCGCCGCTGCCCGCTTCTCTCCTCTAGCTTCCTCCAATTCTGCGACAACAAAATTTACCTTTGCTAACCAATAGTATTGCTCAAACCCCTCAGACAAGCGCAGAAAATACCCTCTGGCCACTTGCAACTCTTCGTTTGCCTCCGCGCTCATTGCTTCTGCATTATAAAACATTCTTCGACCAGTTAAAAACGAGGTTATTCCTTGTGTCAACACCTCTTCCTGAATGCTGGGTTTCGTAACTGCCTCCAGTCCAATACTTACTAATAAAGAGAATAATAGCATACTTACAATCATTCCTTCGCTCCGACCTGACTTTAGATTATTTTTTTTCATCTTAAATCTTTCCCTCCCCATCTTGGGCTAATTGCGTTGTTCCCAGATTCAACTATTACTTCTAAAGAAATGCCTCCTTTGTTGTTTCACCCGCCTTTGATTGACAATACTTTGTAATACTGTCGGTAGGCGGCATGAACAACTTGCTTGTCGATTCACCTGGCTTTGATTTAAATCACTTTGTGATGCGGGTGGTAGCCAGATGAACGACTTACAAGCAACACACTATATATTCTGGGGTGACCTCAAATTAAGATAACAACGCAATTAGTTTTATTCCAAAATAATGTTTGCTTCATGGACTAAATTGTCATCTGCTTTTAAGTATAGAATAAATGTGTTTGTCCTACCTCCACTGAGGGGTTGAACTTCCCACCGCCAATTCGGAGGGGAATTTTCTCCTACTTTGGGAGGAGAGCGCTCGTTACTCAGGATTGAGAAATAGGAGGTAAAAAGCAGAGAGGAGCTTGCTGCTTATCGCTTATTACTCGCTTTCATCCTAATACTTCCATTATTTTTCTATTAAAAAACCCTGCTTCAAGCAGAGTTTTAAAAAGAAAATTCGTTTCATAATATATGTTAAAAAAACACTGTAACCGTGGTTCCTTTACCTTTTACTGAATTAATCTTCACTTCACCATTAAGCTCACTAACACGCTCCTTCATTCCCCGCAACCCGTAACAGATTTTTCTGCTACTCTCTTCCTTGTCAAACCCCTGTCCATCATCACGGATGAGCAAAATCCCATTTCCTTGAGGCCCGATCTCCATTTCCACCTGTACAAATCTGGCCTTGGCGTGTTTTACGATATTATTCAAAGCTTCTTGTGTCACCCGGTATAATGCGGTTTGAACACCACCTTTTAGGTTTTCCTCATTGCCTTTAAAGCAGGTAGTAATACTCAATCTATAACGAGCTCGATATAGTCCACTTAAGCTCTCCAAAGCTTCATAAAATCCCTTCTCCATAACCACCGGTCTTAATTCATAGACTAATAACCCCATCTCCACCTGAGTTTCGGTTACCATCTCTCGTAACTGCCGGACACTCTTGCGAAAGGCTTCCGGATTCTGTTTGCGCAAATACTCAAAAGTATTAAGGTGTAAACTGATGCCAAAGAGATTTTGAGAGACCGAGTCATGTAACTCCCGGGCAATTCGATGTCTCTCCTCTAACACCGCCAATCTCCGATTCTCCTGTTCCAACCGAATTCTTTCCTCTTTTTCCTGCGCATAGATAAAAAAAAGCCCCACCATAGTTGAAGCGATTCCCGCTCCCATACTGTAAGTAAGCCTTTCCCGAAAAGGTATCCAGCAGTAAAACAAACTAAAGATCAGATAAAAAAGAACCGTGCTGACAGGAAAAGTAAGAAAACAATTAAACAGCCTCCACTTCTTCAGAACCGGGAAAAAATATTGGATTACTATGCCAACCAGCTCATTACCAACCGTCAATAAAAATCCAATTCCCAAACCGAAACCAATTAAAAATATCCAATTCAAAACGGAGGTGGGAAAACCAATACTAATCAACATGAATACCGCTGAGATCCCGATTCCGATCAACGCGCCCTTTACACCATCACTCACTAAAGCATGAACATCTAACCGTTTCATCTTTTCCCCTCCGAAACGCGCTCTCTGTTTTTAAAGATCATTAAAAACCACCGTCAAAATAGTTCCTTTGCAGCCACAGTATCGATTCGCACCGTACCATTAGTTTCTGCTAACCGTTCTTCCATCCTTTGTAGAGCTCTTTGTTATTTTGAAACATAATCCTCTCAAGCTCTTCTCTATCATCCTTAATGATCAATTTCCCTGTTCCCTCCCTGGTTATTTCTACTCTCACCTGAATGGTTAAGGCTTGAGTATGCTTTGCTTTCGGAAAAACCTTTTTCCACAAAAATTGTAGGTTTTAATTCGTAAATCATTAACCTCATTTCCGCCTGGATCTCTACCACCATCTCCTGCAATTGCGCAATAACCTTTGGTAAATCTTGGGGCTGATGTTTGTTTAGATAATCTATAGTGCTAAGATGTAAATTAATCCCAAATAAGGCTTGTGCGACCGAATCATGTAGTTCTCGGGCTACCCTATTACGTTCTTCTAATACCGCCAATCTTTTATTCTCCTCTTCCAAACGGATCTTTTCTTCTGTTTCTCCCATAAAAAGAAAGAACAAACCTATCATCGCTGCAGAGATTGCCACTGCTACACTGTAATGAAAGATATTCTCTCGCTCAAATCCGAATGGCTCGGAAAAATAAGCAATACTATAGAAAACCCCAAAACCTACCATAAAATCCAACAAAAAATGGAAGGAGAGACACATTCCTAAACTAGGCAGGAAGAGAAGAATCAACTTCGTCATAAATTCAATACTTAAGGTAAGCGCAAATCCGATCACCATCCCAAAAACCGAAGTGGCCAGCCAATCCAGGAGATTAGTCGGCATCCCAACTAATGCTAACCGAAAGGCAAAACCAATACCGATTCCAAAGAGCGCTCCTCTCCCGGCATCTTTGAGCATTTCTTTATTACGATTACTCAAAGCCGCAGAGTTCATTTCTCTAGTAACCTCTCTTTCATGGCTTTGATCACCGCCTGGGTACGATCATTTACCTCTAATTTACGGAGAATACTGCTAACGTGACTCTTAATTGTCGTGTCGGAAACCCATAATTCGCCGGCCATCTCTTTATTGGATCGTCCCTGGATCAATAAAGCTAACACTTCTTTTTCCTTAACAGTAAGTTGCTCCCCGGCCGGTTCTTGCCGTCGCACTCTCTGCATTAATCTTTTAGCAATCCGAGGATGTAAAACAGGTTCTCCTAACTGGGCGGCCTGAATTGCTTCAACCAGTTTTGCCGGAGAGGAATCTTTCAGTAGATAACTCAGAGCTCCAGCCTCGATGGCGTCTATCACCTCATCTTCTTCAGAAAAGCTGGAAAGAATAATTATTTTAGCATTTACACAAACCTCGCGAATTTTTCTGGTCAACTCCACCCCGCCCATCCCGGGCAAATGCAGATCCACGACCACAATCTCAGGTTGTAATGCTTGAATCTCTGTTAAAGCCTCTTCTCCACTCCCGGCCTCTCCCACCAGCTCTATCCCCTGTTGAGCACCGAGGAACGTTTTTAAACCCTCCCGTACAAAGGGATGGTCATCTACGATATAGACTTGGATCAAACCGCCACCTCCTTACTGTAATTATACTTGAACTCTTCCCCGACTGCATCTACTAAAACTGCAAAATTACTAAGAAAAAAGTAGGAGTTTCAACTCCTACTTTTGGGGGAGAAGTTAGATCATAAATGGTATTTCTCTCCGCGTAAAATCTTAAATCCCCGGTATAACTGTTCCATCAATATTAACCTGAACAACTGATGGGGAAAAGTTAAATCAGAAAATGAAAATACATCATTAGCTCGGGCTAAAATTTCTGGGATTAAGCCGGAGGCCCCACCAATGATCAGCATCACTTCTTTTCCAGCCATTTCGCGTTCCCCTAACCACTGCGCAAGTTCTTCTGAAGAGAGCTTCTGTCCGCTAGGATCTAAAACCGCCACAAAGGAATTATCCCTCATTGCCTCCAGGATCTTCTTTCCTTCTTCTATTTTGGCTTTGAACGGATCTTTTACTAAGGGGGAATCAGGAATTTCTAAGAACTTTAACTTTACATAAGAAGTTAATCTTTTTTGATACTCGGCAATCCCTTTACGTAAATAGTCTTCTTTGATCTTTCCTACTGCTAAAATTGTAAGATGTAGTATCTTCGCGCTCCTCCCTTCCAAACTACCTTCTTCTAAAGATATGCGCTGCGCCTCTGCTTTTCTATTGCCGATCATCTCCGACCAAAAGCGGCAGAGACATTACTCTTGTTTCTACGCATAGAGTAAAACCAGATTTAGCTAAGCTTATATTTAGATCCCATTGATAGACACCAAATTTAGCTTACCCTTTGTAGAAAGCTACAAAATATGAGAGTACTGCTATCAAGCGAGAAAAAAGTTCTGGTCTGCAAAAAAAGCCCACAAGTAGTGGGCTTTTCACGTTTTACTGTATTGGTCCGGCCGTCATTTCTACTTTATGCTTACGACCGTTTCGATAGATCTCCATCGTCAAGCGATCACCAACTTTCAAATCCAAACCTGTAAAGTTGGCGCCTTTAGTAATTTCTTGTCCATTGATCGCGATCACTATATCCCCAGCTTTCAAACCAGCTTTTGATGCCGGGCCGGAGAAAACTTGCGTAATTAAAAAACCCTGCTCAACCGGAAGATTAATTCGAAAGCGCTTTTCGATCAACTTCTTGTTTGTCTGGTCAAATGGCACATAACTGATGCCAATCGCTCCTGGACGTCGTAATTTCCCTTTAATAATCAGGTCAGCTGTTTCCCCGGCTTTATCTATTGGAATCGCAAAACCTATCCCTTGTGCTTCTTTAATAATCGCCGTATTAATCCCTATTACTCTTCCTTCACTATCCAATAAAGGACCGCCCGAATTTCCCGGATTAATTGAGGCATCAGTCTGAATCAAATCCCGCAACGCCGACTGCTCTCCAGTGGCAATACTTCTGCCAAGCGCACTAATTACTCCCACTGTCACTGTATTTTTTAATCCCTCACCAATGGGGTTGCCAATAGCAATCGCCATCTGCCCAACCCGGAGATTCTCTGAGCGACCAAACTTTGCCACGGAAAAATCCTTTCCTTCGATCTTTAAAACAGCCAAATCATTATCTGGATCTGCTCCAATCAGTTTCGCGGAGACCTTTCGCCCATCACTTAATACAACTACCACCTCTTCAGCATTTTCAATGACATGATAGTTGGTAAGGATATGGCCATCCTCCCGGAAGATTACCCCGGAGCCTAAGCCTTGAACCGGGCGGTAACCGACCAAACCAAAGAAAAAATCCTTAACTTCGACCAAACTAGTGGTCGTAATCATCACTACACTCGGTCCTACTTGATCAACAACTCGAACAGTGGCTGTCTCATAATCTGTCATTTGTATAGGCTGTGGTGGTTGGATTTCCGGCGGTTTCGCTTCTTCTTGCTGTATAGATGGGGGAAGCACCAAAGCCTGTCCGAGACCGGTATATTTTACTGCCAGTAAAACCAGTAATCCCCCCATAAAAGCCGCAGTCATCAACAGCGTAAATAATCCAATACGTGAAGATGGACGTTCAACTTTAAATTGATTCATTTTTTATCACCTCCGCAACAAACGACCGCCAATAATAAGTCTGGTTTTATTTGTTTTTCTCTATCAACTGGAAAATCTCCTTCTCCTTAATTAAATTCTTATGTAAGCTAATTGCGATGTTAACTTAATTTGTGGTCACACCACACAAGCAAGTTGTTCATGCCGCCTACCGACAGTATTACAAAGTATTGTCAATCAAAGGCGGGTGAATCAACAAAGGAGGCATTTCTTTAGATGTGATAGTTAAATCTGGGAACAACGCAATTAGCTCTATCTGATCAAGTTTCCCTCCGTTCTATCCTCCCCTAAAATGGGGATAATTACTATACAAATTAACAACACTCCCCATCTTCTTGAGGAGTGTCTCTGTAGTACTCATAAAACTACCTTTTAATCATTACTTTGGATTAAGATAATTTGTCCTTCCTTAAACCATTCTTTTAACAAGGAAAGTAAATTTTCTCGGCTTTCTGCCGTTAATAGCTTTGGGTAATTATTCATCAAGATAAGGGCCTTTTCTTCCACCATCCGCCTTTTAGCCATGGCCAGACGAAAAGCTAAATGAGTAAGGTCTCTCTCATCGGCTTCTAGCTGTTCATCTAAAACCTCGCCCTCTTCCCCACTCACTATAAAACCTAGTTGATTTCCGCTAATTCGAGGGGTAATTTTTTTATGCCGTCCTAAAGTAAAGACTGCCAGTAATCTACTGGCCTCTTGGTATAAGATAGAAAGCTCATCATCTCCCCACCACGTATCCTGCTCGGCAATAGTAACTAGTTCTTCTTCTAAACTTTTCTTCTTTTGCTCCAAATAAGCCATAGCTTGATCCGGGTTTTCCATCCCCACCTCTGTTGTCAGCTCTTTGATTTCCTCCTCAACTATCTTCTTTTTCTGCTTTACTTGTTGTAATTGTTTTACCTTGGTTTTAACTATTTCCAATTCTTCTTGCCCAGCTAAAACCAGAAGTTTATCAAACTGTTGACGGAGACTTCCCTCATGTTCTTTGATTTTTTTCAAGCGCTCTCTGTTTTCATGATCATTCTCCTTCTGAATAGAGGGATACTCTAATCTAAGCAGGTCATTACTATACTGTTCAAGCAATGTTTTTTCCTTAAGAAATTCTTCAGGTTTCTTTCCTTTGAGTAAAACTCTTAACTCTTCTCTAATCCTCGATAAATCATACAGCAACCTTTCGATCCTTAACTTTATTTCTTCAGCTTCTTTACTATTCATTCGAGAAAAAACACCTTTTTTGCCCAGCTTGTTTAAATCTTCTTCCTCTTTTTGTAGCAGAACATTCTTGTGATCTCTAATAGTCAACATATCCATAACTCTCTGCTGAATCTCATTTGTATAAAGCGTTTGGTCAAAAGTGGCTATTTTTTCCCGAAGAAGCCTTGCTTCTCTCTCGATTATCTTTCTGCTTTCTTTTTCTTCACGAAGCTGTTCTTCATAAAAGCTCCTTTCCAATGTCGCAGCAGTATATTCTCGAGACAGCTCTTCTAAGAGAGAATTGTGCTCAACCGATAAGAATTGTTCGTAGTGGGATAATTTATTTTCTTGTTCTTCCAAGCACTTCACTTCAGATTGGAGTGAAGTAAGTTTCTTAAGTAAATCTTCATTCTTAATTAATCTTTCTTTTATTTGCCCCTGGTTAGCTTCTTCTAAAGATAAAGCTCTAGGAAGAACCCTTTCTAAAACACCCTCATAAACAAGTTGTTGAACATGTTCCCGGATCAGTGGCGCATATTGATTTAGTCGCAGATTATTATTTTGGAACAAAGAAATAGCCTCAAAATCCAGGGGATTTAAAGTGCCAAATTCGCTATATATTATATCCATAAGAACGGTAGCGGGGAGGGGAAGGAGACGCTTCTCCTCATACTTAAAAACCTCCAGTATCTCGCGGGGAAAATTTCGTCCAATCAAAAACTCTCCAGCTTCCGTTTCAACTACGAGCGAAGCGCTGTATTGCTTCTTTCCTATAACTGGACAATATTTCTCCAAGCTACTGCGACGATGGGGAGGAAAACCAAATAATAACGCTACAATTACATCACTTAGGGTTTCTTGCTTTCCCTTTTCCTCCCATAGAAGTGTGGTAAAGGATTGATCGAAATCAAACTCTTTATCTATAATCGAACCAAAACCTTTAATCCTCAGTTTTTTTATACGCACAATTTCGCCCCGCTCTAGAAATATTAAGAAACTGTTCTGAAAAAAGGGGTATTAACCTCCTTTTACTCCCCATCTTCGTCCTCTTCCGCCTTACTAATTACTCTGGCTAAAGCTACTATCCGGTCATTATCATCTAAACGCATAATCTTTACTCCTTGGGTATTGCGACCCATCGACGAGATCCCACTAACCGTTACCCGGATAATCATCCCACTGGCATTAGTTAACATTAACTCATGTTCAGGGTAAACTACCCTACCCCCTACAATCTCACCGGTTTTTGACGTTCGATTAAGGGTTTTAGTTCCAATCCCGCCCCGAGTCTGTGCCCGGTATTGATCGAACGGTGTTCTTTTTCCAAAACCATTCTCCGTTATAATTAATAATTCAGCATCATCCTTGACAATGTCCATTCCTACCACCAGATCTTCAGCTCGTAGCGTTATCCCTTTAACTCCCCTAGCTGTCCGTCCCATTGCTCTAACCTCTTCTTCCGAAAAGCGGATCGACTGCCCCTTTTTGGTAACAATGATCACTTCCCGAGCCCCATCGGTTAATCTAACACCGATTAACTCATCTCCCTGATCAAGAGAGATCCCAATTAGCCCTTTTTTACGGTTATTCCTATATTGCGACAAAGCTGTTTTCTTCACAATCCCATTTTGAGTGCACATTAATAAGAAAAGATCCTCGCTGAATTGTTTTACCGGAATAAACGCGTTAATTCTCTCTTTAGGCTCTAACTGAATCAGGTTAATGATCGCTACTCCCCTAGCCTGTCGTGAGGCCTCGGGAATATCAAACCCTCTGAGCTGATAAACCTGTCCCTGGTTCGTAAAGAACAAGATATAATCATGGGTAGAAGTAATAAAGAAATGTTCCACAAAATCTTCTTCCTTGGTGTTGATCCCCGTGATCCCCCTTCCACCTCGTCTTTGACTTTTGTAAGTGGTAATCGGTAGCCGTTTTATATAGCCATTATGAGTTATAGTAACTACAATGTCTTCATCAGCAATTAGATCTTCCATCGAAATATCCTCTTCACTTTGGGCGATCTCAGTTCTTCGTGGGTCAGCATACTTTTCTTTTATCTCCTGCAGTTCTTCTTTAACTACAGCCATAATTTTCGCCGGATCAGCCAGTAATTCTTGATAATAAGTAATGATTTTAACAAGTTGGTTATACTCTTCTTCTAGTTTCTCACGCTGTAACCCTGTTAAACTCTGGAGTCTCATATCCAAAATCGCCTGTGCCTGCCGCTCAGAAAGTCCAAACTTTTCCATCAATCCTTCCCTTGCAATCTCTGCCGTCTGGGAAGAACGAATTAACTTGATTACCTCATCAATATGATCAAGGGCAATACGCAACCCTTCAATAATATGCGCGCGCTCCTCCGCTTTCTCTAAATCATACTGAGTTCTTCTCGTTACCACCTCACTTTGGTGGTGAAGATAATAGCGAATAATATCATGGAGTCCAAGCACCCGTGGCTCATTATCCACCAACACCAACATGATGACCCCAAAAGAATCTTGTAGCTGGGTATGCTTATAGAGTTGATTAAGAAGAACATTCGGGTTAGCATCTCGCTTTAGCTCAATAACGATCCGCATTCCGGAACGGTCAGATTCATCCCGTAGATCAGAGATGCCTTCAATAACTTTATTCCGCACTAGCTCTGCGATCTTCTCGATCAATCTTGCCTTGTTCACTTGATAGGGTAATTCCGTAACAATAATTTGGTTTTTTCCGCCACTAAGCGTCTCTATTCTGGTTTTCGCTCTAACCTTGATACTTCCTCTTCCGGTTAAAAAGGCGTCACGAATTCCCTCACGGCCTAAAATTATTCCGCCCGTAGGAAAATCAGGCCCTTTTACAACCTTCATTAAAGCTTCACTGTCGGCATCGGGATCATCGATTAGTAAAATAGCGCCATCAATTACTTCTCCTAAATTATGAGGAGGAATATTAGTAGCCATCCCTACCGCAATCCCAGAGGAACCATTTACCAATAAATTCGGGAAACGTGAAGGTAAGACCACCGGTTCTTCCATACTACCATCGAAATTCGGAGCAAAATCTACAGTGTTTTTCTCAATATCGGTCAGCATTTCCATCGCTAACTTAGAAAGACGAACCTCTGTATACCTCATCGCCGCCGGCGGGTCTCCATCTACCGAACCAAAATTACCATGCCCATCCACCAACGGATTACGGTAAGAAAAATCTTGAGCCATACGGACGGCTGAGTCATAAATAGCGGAATCGCCATGGGGATGATATCTTCCCATTACATCCCCAACAATACGAGCTGATTTTTTGTATGGTTTGGCCGGAGTAGTGCCGGATTCATACATTCCATATAAAATACGGCGATGAACTGGTTTTAACCCATCCCGAACATCAGGAAGAGCTCGACCGACGATCACACTCATCGCATAGCTGAGATATGAACGTTTCATCTCATGCTCTATATCTATAGGGACGACTTTCCCGTCGAAAATTTCTGCCAAAATGCTCCCTCCAATGGATTCAATCCCTTAAAATTATAGATTTTTTATATTAAAATAAACTCGGGCGTTTTATACTTTAAAAAATTTCATAATTCTCACATTTGGCGCCCTTTAAGGTCAACAGTTGAGTTGAGTTTCAATAAAATGAATGTTTTAAGAAAAACAAGTTGACCTTGATCGACAAACATGCAATTTCCTCACTTCACCTGTGCGGGCGGTAGCCAGTGTGAACGAATACTTAGATATCTAGGTTAATAACCTCTCGAGCGTGAGCTTGGATAAACTCTCGTCTCGGTTCTACTTTATCCCCCATTAATGTGGAGAAGATCTCATCAGCAGCAACCGCATCCTCTAAGGTCACGCGGAGAATTGTTCTGGTTTCCGGATTCATAGTCGTATCTGATAGCTGTTCGGCATTCATTTCGCCAAGACCCTTATATCTTTGAATGGCTACTCCCTGACGTCCATTTGTTTCTAAAAATTCCTCTAATTCATGTTCTGAGTAACAGTACTGCTGTTTTTTCCCTTTTTTCGCTAAAAATAGTGGGGGCATCCCGATATAGACATGTCCCTTTTCAATTAGAGGGGTCATGTATCGATAGAAGAACGTTAAAAGGAGAGTACGGATATGCGCCCCATCAACATCGGCATCAGTCATGGTAATTACTTTATGATAACGGAGCTTCGAAAGGTCAAAGTCCTCTCCAATTCCAGAACCTAAAGCAGTAATCATCGCCTTAATTTCTTCATTATTCAGTATTCTGTCGAGACGGGCTTTCTCCACATTAAGAATCTTCCCTCGTAAGGGTAAGATCGCCTGGAATCTTCGGTCTCTGGCTTGTTTTGCTGAACCTCCGGCTGAATCACCTTCCACTAGATACAATTCGGATAATTCTGGTTCTTTAAAAGTACAATCAGCTAATTTACCAGGGAGGGAAGAAATTTCTAAAGCATTTTTTCTCCGCGTTAATTCCCTAGCCTTGCGGGCGGCATCCCTAGCCCTACTCGCTAGGATACATTTATCAATAATTCTCCTGCCCACCGGGGGGTTCTCTTCCATAAAATCCGAGAGTCCTTCATATACTACGGACTCAACTACCCCCTTCATTTCGCTGTTCCCTAATTTCGTCTTAGTTTGACCTTCAAACTGGGGAAAACGTAATTTCACACTTAGAATAGCTGTTAAACCTTCCCGCACATCATCACCAGATAAATTGCTTTCATTCTCTTTTAGTAAATTGTTTTTCCTTGCATAATCATTTAAGGATCTGGTCAAGGCAGAACGAAAACCAGACAAGTGGGTTCCACCTTCTTGAGTGTTTATATTATTAGCAAAGGTGTAAACATTCTCAACGTAACCATCATTATGCTGCATTGCTACTTCGATGAGGTTGTCATCAACTTCTTTTTGAATATAAATAACCTCTTTGTAAATAGGCGTCTTCGTTTTATTAAGATGCTCAACAAAGGAGATAATTCCGCCCTCATAATGAAAGGAGATCTGTTTCTCAACTCGCTTATCCTCAAGCTCGATTGTTAAACCGCGGTTGAGAAAGGCCATTTCACGTAAACGATGTGAAAGGGTTTCTAAACTAAATTCGCAACTCTCGAAAATCTCAGGATCTGGTTGGAAAGTCACCTTCGTACCTGTACTATCCGCCCTACCGATGGTCTTAACTTCATTCTGAGGTTTACCTTTTTCATATCTTTGAAAATAAATTTTGTGATCCCGCTTAACCTCCACTTCTAACCAAGCAGAAAGGGCGTTTACCACCGAAACTCCCACACCATGAAGTCCCCCTGAAACTCGGTAATGTTCTCCCCCAAACTTACCACCGGCATGGAGCTTAGTCATTACTACTTGCAGCGCAGAAACTTTTTCTTTAGGATGGATATCTACTGGAATTCCAGTGCCATTATCTTCTACCGTTACTGAACCATCTGTTTGCAAGGTAACTTTGACTAGATCACAAAAACCTGCTAATGCTTCATCAATACTATTGTCTACAACCTCATATACGAGGTGATGGAGGCCACGTACACATGTACTCCCTATATACATACTAGGGCGTTTTCTAACTGCTTCAAGTCCTTCTAGTACTTGGATCTGTTCAGCATTATAACCCATATTTTGCTGCTCAATTTTTTTCGACAAACAAACACCTCCCATAGGATTACTAACTTGAAAACACTCGATGCTTGTCAAACCATGTCAACTTATTTTTGTTAATAATTGGGGTCAATAGAGGTTGACGTGGACGACTTATCAGGCTGGAATTTGTTTCAATCTTTTTTTCAACGTAAAAGAAGAAATAGGCGAAAGAATAACTTTTTCATCAGTAAAAATAGCTGATTTTGGCTTTCCTTCGGAGATATCCAACAACTGTTTTTTGGGAAGACTCTGATTAACCCATTCTTCCCTAAAGTTTATTTTCTCTAGATTTAGAACAGCAATTATCTCTTTAATACTAATAACCGTTACCCCACCAAGATGCAAAAACATATACATCCTCCTTTTCCAGGAATTCTGCAATTAAGGCCTCTTCTTTATGCTCTCATGTCGCTTGTAAAAATTCGCAAAAACTTTTTTTAGTTCTGGATCTTTTATCTGCTTCATCTCTTTATCTATTATGGATGGAATTTTAATGCTTTCAAGAGATCCTCTACTATCTTCCCCTTTTTTACCATAATCATAATTATCAGTAAGGTCTCCAATAGTAACCCTTACTGAACGTATGGTTTTTGCCCCTAAATACTTTTGGTATTTATTGATAATTTCCTTTTTAAAAAAGGTTAAATTATAAGCAAGCGATGGATCAGGAGTCTTTATCCAGAGAATGCCATTTCTTACTTGGACGGCTTCTGCTTTCGTTTTTAGCTCATCCCCAATTACTTTGGGCCAATAATAAAGAGCTAACCCTGTTTTAGCTCGGTTATCTTGCGACCAATTTATGAGAAACCCTTGAACGATCTCAGACAGAGGATTAACTTTATTAATCGAAAATCACTCCACTCTCTACTCGCAAAGCCTTGAACTCTGAACCTAAGTTGGGAAAATCCCGCAGTTCAGTAGTGCTGATAATCGTTTGTGTTCCCGCGGTTAATAACCTTAACAACTCTTTCTTTCTTTCATTATCAAATTCCGAGAAGACATCGTCTAGAAGAAGGAGAGGAGGAACGCCTTGAGTTCTTTTAATCAGATCAACCATCGCTAATTTCAAAGCTAGAGCAGCTGTTCTTTGTTGTCCTTGCGAACCATAAACTCGTAAATCCCATTTTTGATTTAAAAGTAACTGTAAATCATCCCGGTGCGGACCAACTAAAGTATATCCTCTCCTCATCTCTTCTATTTTTCTACGAAAAATAGCCTTTTTGTATTCTTCTTTAATACAATCAATATCCATAATTGGACGCATCTCTCCAGTACATATATATAAACCATGTAAATCTTCTTTCTCTTTACTCATCAACTGGTGATAACGGTTAATCCAGGGACTGATCTCTTCCACAGCTTTCAGTCGATAATATATTATCCTACTTCCTTCTTCTATCACCTTATTAGTCCAGATTTCTAATTCGGTAAAGTCACGAAAACCTTCTCTAAATTTTTTCAGTAAAGAATTTCTCTGATATAACGCTCGATAAAAATCGAGAAAAACTTTACGATACCCCGAATAAGCCTGGGCCAAATATAAATCTAAATATTCACGACGCTTTTCTGGCCCACCTTTAATTATTTGTAAATCATCCGGGGTAAAGATGACTGTTCTAACCCGCCCAAAGAGAGCCCTTTTACTCTTATATACTACCCCGTTTACTTTAACCACAAGACGATTTAGATCTGTTCCGACTTCAAGAAGGAGAGATTCGTCATTATCTAGAAATTCTCCTTTAAGATAAAATCCTTTTTCTTCTCGCTTGAGCAATTCTTCATCTCTTTTGGTCCGAAACGAACTGCCTAGAGTTAAAAAAGAAACTGCTTCAAGAAAATTAGTCTTTCCTTGACCATTATTTCCATACAAAACATTAATATGAGGAGCTAACAAAACATCGGCTGTACAGTAATTTCGAAAATTCCTGATTTTAATCTTCTCTAAGTACAATTTCGTCTTCCTTGTAAAATACCTTCAAATTTTCCCCATCGGGCATGGTCACAATATCCTCGGGGTATAATGCTCTTCCCCGTCTTTCTTCGATTACTCCATTAACCTTAATCATTCCATCCTGAATTAAGGTTTTAGCTTCTCCCCCAGTCATTACCACCCCTGCTAACTTAAGAAACTGCTCCAAACGAATGGTAGTACCTTGTTTAATCTTTATTGCTCTCATTTTTCCTCCTACTTAGAAAATAGCTCTCGA
>DHOO01000081.1:0-184 GCA_002409975.1 Firmicutes bacterium UBA5388 | reverse complement strand
CCCCAGCGCGCCGGGGAGCATCCTTGCCGGATTGTTGGCCGCATAACTTCATTGATTTAGCTCGCGGTGTTAACAGCTAGCAGGACAAGGCGCGAAGGAGGACGGAACAATCTCGTCACCCGTCGCCGGGCGTGCTTGTCTCTTTTTCTTTTTTTTTGTTTTTTTTTTTGTTTTTTCTTTTTTT
>DHOO01000090.1:10815-34201 GCA_002409975.1 Firmicutes bacterium UBA5388 | reverse complement strand
CGCTGGGGTGAAGCGCCGGATTTTCAGAACCTACGCTTACTTACCAAGGCAGTCATTCGACACGAGCGACTAGCGACGAGTGACGAGAGGTATTTTCTGGGTAGTAGTAGCTATGAAAAACTTTAGTTTATTGCTGTTTAGTTTTTGTTGAGAGGTTTTTGCTATAAATATATTAGGCTATTTTACTAACCGTAAATGGTCATATATTAAATAGAGGGGGAATTATTGATGAAGAGGATTACCATTATTATGGTTTTAGCCCTTATTTTATCAATGACGATCGGTTGTAACGGCGGGAATGGAGAAAGTAAACTGGTAAAGATCAGTATTTCACCGAAAGATGTTACCTTATTTCTTGGGGAGGAAAAAGCTTTTACCGCCGTCGTCTCCGGCGCTTCCGATCAGCAGGTGACCTGGTCGGCCACTGGGGGAGAGATTGACGATGATGGTCTTTACCGCGCAACCGAGCTGGGAACCTTTAAAGTGAAAGCCGCCAGTAAGGCGGATCCGTCAAAAACGGCGACAGCTACGGTCAATGTTCTTTCGCCAATGGGCGATTTTTCGGATGTTACAGCTTGGGTGGGCACTGTTACTTGGAAAGTTAACGGGTCGTGGAGTAGCTCCGGCGTGGGTACCTGGGAGCATAGGATCAATGAAAATATAACACGCAAATACCGCTTGGAAGACAAAGGCTATAATAAGTGGCGTCGCCGTTTGAATTCCGAAGTTATGGTCTCGGGAGCGATCGATAGCAAGTCGATTGATTCTACAGGTTGTTACGGCGAAATAAAATGGTCCGGCGCGATCACGGTTGTTCCCGACACCCACGACTATTTATCCATTGACGAGGCGGAGGGAACCTATACTATTGAGCTGGATGTAATTGACGCTTCGCCGATACCAAATGGAATCTATGATTCGGACGGCGAGCCTTTTGAAACATGGGATTTTGTCTGGTTAGAAGAGATCTTAATCGCCAACCAGCCGCTTCCGCAAACAGGGACGACTTTAGCAGGAAGCAAGGTAGAGAAAAGGTTAATTACCTCTGTATGGGGCGAAGGAGATAACTCGGAGTCCAAGGAATTAGACGTGACCATTACCTGGAGCTTTACCCCACTGAAATAAGTGAGTTTGCGCGCCAACGAATTTTTCTGTTTGACTCAAACTCTAATCCCCACTTTGACTAATACCGGGTCTAACAATTTTCTTAGGTCCTGCGGATCCAGGGCGACGAGGAAACCTCTTTTTCCTCCGTTAATATAAGCTTTGGGCAAATTCAAAATTGTCTCTTCCATATAGACCGGCATCTTGCGCCGGACGCCAAAAGGCGAAGTCCCACCCACCAGATAACCGCTATGTTTACTGGCGACCGCCGGCTCACAGGGCTTGATTGTTTTTACCCCGATGAGCCGCGCCAGTTCTTTGGTGGAAACTTCTAAATCTCCATGCATTAAGACGATTAGGGGAGCTTTATTCTCATCTTCCATGATTAAAGTCTTGATCGCCGCATGTTCATCGATCTCAAGTTCCCGGGCGCAAACGGCCGTCCCTCCCCTTTCCTCGTATTCATAAAGAAACTCGGTAAAAGGAACCTTAGCCGCTCGTAAAAAACGAATCCCTTGAGTAACAGGGTACTTATTTCTGCCTGACAAAATACCACATCTCACCTTCTTAGAAAATAGCCCTAGTTGGTTCACCGGGCGTAAAAAACAGTCGGCGTGAACAACCAATAAAAGTGGCCTCCTTTGTTGATTCACCCGCCTATGATTTACATTACTTTGTAATACTGTCGGTAGGCGGCATGAACAACTTGCTTGTCGAGGCGCCCGGCCTCATTTTGATCCTACAGGACGGTCGGTCGATTCATCCGTAACCGGCATGAGCGACTCGGTAGCCGGCGTGAGCGACTTCTATTGATCTTTCTCACATTGAGAGTTAATCGCTTCTTGATTTCAACTAAGTTGGCCCTATTCAATATTTTTTAGCATGCTTTTACGGATGCGAAATATATAAGCTATAATTTAGAGCTCCGTCAGTTCAGGATAACGAAATTCATTTTGAATCGCCGGTACGTTTCGTTGCTCGGTTTTTGAGGTTATAAGTCTACTGATTGTATGCGCTTCCATTAAAGAGTCGTCTAAAGGTCTTGTCAGTGAAAGAATTTCCTCTGTGCTTAGAGCGGGACACAGCCAATTTTGTTCCACACTCTCGGGTAAAATGACCGGCATTCGCCTTTTTGTATTGTGAATTTTCGACATCATACGGTTAGCTTCAGTGGTGATGATGCTATAGGTCTTGATCATCTCGCCTGTGCTCCGGTCAACCCATTCCTCCCAGAGCCCCGCGAAATTAAAAATCTCTTGTTTTTTAAGATAGATAAAATACGGATACTTCTTACCTGCAAATTCCCGCCATTCGTAAAATCCGGTCGCCGGGACTAAGCACCGCTTTTGGCGGATAGTGTTTCTAAAGGAAGGCTTGACAAAAAGCGAATCGTTGCGGGCGTTTAGTGTATAAGAGCGCATCTTCGAAGCTTCTTCGGGCTTTGTCCAGGGCGGAATAAGTCCCCAATTCAGCATTTGGAGCCGATCCGGCTCTTGATTGGTGACCACGGGCATTTGGGGATAATCAAAACCAGAGGTATAAAATACCGGTTCAAACTCAAAGTCAAATTTAATTTGCATCCGATTCTTTAACTTTTGTGCTTCCTTAGAGAGCGCGTAAAAAAAACACATTTCATTCACACCTTAATCTTGATAATATCACTCCAGCGGGTTGTATAACAGGGCGACAATTTTTCTTGGCGTAGTTTCCAGCGGGCGCCAGTGCCCAGTGTCGCAATTTTTACAGCATTAGATCCAAAGCGGGCATTGATTTCATCCATCGCATGCATCAGCGCGTCCTGCTTGACACGGTCGACGCCATCAAATAAGGAGCACTGCACCCGGGTTTCGGGTACGATCTCACTTACGATCACTCCGGCCTTTTTGTAACGGAATCCCTCCTGATAAATCAAATCCAGGAGGGCTAGGGCGTATTTGATCAGTTCAATGCTACTATTGGTTGCCACGGGCAATTTATAGACTATGTTCCGAGCATACTGGGGATCATTCGGCTTAAAACTGTTGGTATGAATAAAGACCATTATCGTTTTTGCACAGGTCTTCTGTTGACGAAGCTTGGCCGCGCAGGAACTTGCAAAGTTGGCCACGGCTTCGTGAATTGGTTCCAGCTCTGTCTGGAGCTCCCCAAAAGAGCGAGACGTGCAAATCGCTTTCTTGGCTGTTGGTAGTAATTCCATTTCCAGACAAGGTTCTCCTTCCAACTCTTTTTTAATACGTAGCCCGACGATGGTCATCTTTTTTTTGACCCACGAATCCGGCATTTGCGTAAGGTCCCAGGCGGTTTTAACCTTGAATGATTGAAGCATCGCGGTATACTGCCGGCCGATGCCCCAAACATCCCCGACTTCAATGGTACGAAGCGTGGCGCCGATTTTAGCAGGCGAATCCAGCACCAGGACACCATTGGTTTCCGGCCTTTTTTTGGCGCAATGGTTAGCGATCTTAGCCAAAACTTTAGTCGAGCCGATACCGACGCTCACCGGCATGCCGGTATTTTTCAGGACTGTTTGGCGCATCGTTCGCGCATAATCTTCCAACTTATCTGGTATGCCGGCTAAATTTAAAAACGCTTCATCAATGGAATAGATCTCGATTTCCGGGGTGAAGGCGGCCAGGGTAGTCATGACCCTGCGGGACATATCGCCATATAAAGTATAGTTTGAAGAAAAAACGGCGACCTGATTTCTTTCGATAAGATCGGCAATTTTAAAGGCCGGCTGCGCCATCTTGATTCCCAAAGCTTTGGCCTCGTTAGATCGGGAGATAATGCACCCATCGTTATTAGAGAGCACCACAACAGGTTTTCCGTTTAAAGCAGGGTTGAACACCCGTTCGCAGGAAACATAAAAGTTGTTACAGTCCGCCAGCGCAAACATCGTCAAAACGCCTTCTTGACAATATAAGTCACAATTCCCCAAATGGAAAATTCGGCGCCCCCATTAACCGCAATGGGTTCAAAGTCTTTATTGGCCGGCATTAGATAGAGTCGATCTTTAGTTTTCTTTACTCTTTTTAAGGTGAAATCGCCATCGAGGAAGCATACTGCTAGCGCATTATTGCGATATGCCAATGATTTATCTATTACTAAAATATCACCGTCATCCACCCCAGCGTCTTTCATTGACAAACCTTTAACCCGCCCGTAAAATGTTGAGGCCTTATTTTTGACGACTACTTTATTTAAGTCAAGGATGTTTTCCAGGTAATCAGCGGCTGGTGAGGGAAAACCGGCGACAATTTTTCCAACAAAATGGATACCTGAATCCGAAAATTCTTCCGGGGAATAAATTTGAAGATTCATGGTCAACATTTTCCTTTCAATTTTCTTTTACGAACGTATGTTCGGTTAATTTATATTATAGCATAATTTAATTGAAAGGAAACCGGAAATAATAACCACCACGAATACACACTTCAAACACCGAGCGGTCTGTTGCTTTTTTTTAGTAAATCAATATAATACAAGTAAGGGAGTAAGATGTAAGGAAGATGTCATTAATAAGTTATGATATTAAGATAACTTCTACAGGACAGATCACTATACCTCAGAAGATAAGAACCGAACTGGACTTGAAAACCGGAGGGTATTTACGAGCAGAGATAGTTGATAGAAAAATTGTACTGACACCGATTTAATAGGTGATGTTAGCAGGTGAATTAAATGACAACATTAAAGCGTGATCAACTCGGACTATGGAATGTACCGGACCTAATCGAACCGGACCCCTCTTCCGGTCAAGTAATTCTCAAGCGTACCGTCCTTCCGGAAGCATCTAAGCATATAGTTTTCGGGCGGGGATTAAGCGCCAAGCATTTGACCTATGCGCCGGAAAAACTGCCCCCAGGAGTCCTTGCTGTCGTCGGCGCCTCAAGCTCTAAATCCCAAAGCATACAAGAGGTCTTGGAGAAGATCGCACAAACCACGCCAAATGCCCACCTCTTCCAGGTGCAAGGCCACGCAGACCACCAGACGATTCGCGAAGGAATTGAAATTGTACATAGAGTTCAAGCTAATCAGGTGCTCGCCATCGGCGGCGGCACAACTCTCGATGTAGGTAAAGCCATCGCAGGACTGGCCTATCAAGAAGGTGGACAGGAAATCGCTGCCTTCCAAACAGGAAAGAGAACCATAGACCCAAAAAAGGCTTTGTCCTGGATTGCGGTGCCTACCACCTCTGGGACCGGATCTGAAAGTACGAACAATGCAGTGGTAGAGCTAGGCGATGAAAAACGAAGCATCCGAAACATCCCCCCTCCGTCCATGATCATCGCTGACCCGACCTTTACCGATTCCCTACCGCTTTCGTATACAATAGTGTCTCTAGTGGATGCTTTGGCTCAGTCCCTTGAAGTCATCACACACGCCAAGGCCTCTCCTGAGGTACAGGCTGTATCGCTTACTGCTTTTTTAAATCTTGCGCAAGGCCTGAAGGCACTGATCTTAGATGAAGAGAACGCGCTGGGAAAAAACACACTCTCAGGAAGCGCCGACCGTTCAGGGGATCAGACAACTTCAGCAACAACCTCTGGGATTGAGATCACCTCGCACATTCGAGACACACTAAGCTGGGGCAGTCTCTTGATGGGGATTGCTTTTGCCCACGCCGGCCTGGGTCTTCCCCATGCCTTGGTACATTTCTGTACAAAGTTCGGCATGTCCCATGGCCAAATGGTGGGGATATTGCTTGTACCGGGACTCCTGATCCAAGCGCGTCACAACCCTGCGACCGCCCTCAGGCTGGAAAGGGTCGAACACGCCCTGGCAGGCTCAGAGCAGAAACATACCCTGAGCCTAAGCTTTGCGGAAGAGGCGACTGCTCCTTCAGACCCCGAAGCGCGCAAGCTACTTGGATGGCTGGGCGACTCCATCAGCAAGTTGTTCGAACAGATCGGTTTGCCGACTTCTCTTAAGCAAGCAGGACTTAGTCGCGCTGACCTTGATTGGATTGCCGCAAAAGAGTATGCCCTGGGCGCATCGTTTGGCATCCCGAGGAGCAGGGCGACCCAGGACCAAATCATGGACGTGCTGAAGAAGGCATGGATAAACTAATAGTGTTAGGATTTCATTTGGTATTCAGGAAGAAAAAAGGCCCAGTCGCCTAAAAAACACTCATCTTTTTCCAAAGTAACTTAGATTGAAAACTATGTAAAAAAAAAAGATCTTTTTTTGAAGGATAATTAGTTTGTTTCCCGAATAAATTAATATAGTATTTTGAAGAACGTAGCTATACATCCAAAATAGGTCTACTGCTTTCTATCCCTCGCTTCTCAAACAAGCAACAGAGTTTATTTATAGAATGTGTAGTTGTTTTCTAAGGTTATTCTATTGTACCTTGTTTCAAAGATGGTTGTTAAGGAATAATAAATAAAAAATGAATGGAGGAAACAATATGAAGTATGAGATCATCGATTTTCATGTCCACTTTCCATACGGGGGCATTGATTTATTCTCCTCTTTTAGAGAAGACTATAAGGCACGGTTTGGAAAAGAAAAATGGGAATATATTATGGATCAAAACCAAATCGCGCAAGAAAAATGGTGGGATCGGTGGGGATTTGGTCGCCCCAGTAACGCCGAGTACTCTCTAGAAGCTTTAGCCGGTAAATGGTTTGCTGAACTTGAAACCAATCATATCTCTAAGGTTGTTTTTGTGACCGGAGGGGGCAATGAAGCGCTACGAGAGGTGGCACAATCTTATCCCGACAGATTCATCGGTTTTGCCCACCACGATCCTTGCGCGCCCGATGCGGTGGAGCAATTGGAGAAGGCCGTGGTTGAGTGGGGGCTAAAGGGTTATAAGATTATTGCGCCGGCAGTAAAAAGACCACTCAATGATCGAACACTGGATCCATTGTGGGCAAAAGCAGAAGAACTCAAGATTCCCGTTCTGATTCATTTTGGCGTTTTAGGTGGAGGGGGTGGCATTGCTTATCATCATAATATCAACCCTCTGATCATTCACGATGTCGCCAAAGGCTTCCCCTACCTGACTTTTGTTGTCCCCCATTTTGGCTGCGGTTATGTGCGAGAAACTCTCCATCTCTGCTGGGTGTGTGAGAATGTGATGATTGATACTTCCGGTAATAATGAATGGATGCGGTGGATGCCTGAAAAATGGACTCTTAATGATTTGTTTCAACGGTATTATGAGACCATCGGGCCCGACCGGATTCTCTTTGGTTCCGATTCAAGTTGGCTACCAAGGGGGTTTGTCAAAAGATATTTGGAAGAGCAGCTTAAGGCAGTCGGCGAATTGGGGTGGAATCCTGAAGATATAAAAAAGGTGTTTTCTGAAAATGCTAAGCGGATCCTAGCAATTAATCGATAGATACAAGTATGAAAGGAGGTAAGGCGTAATTCTTATAAGGGTGAAAACGAATACTAAATAGCTTAAAGAAAGGGGATTATTATGAGAAAGGGTAGTCTGGTATTAACATGGGTTATATTGATGAGTTTGTGTCTTGTGGGCGCAGCTAGTCCTCAAGTAGTGATTCGTCACTGGCAACACCATCATGAATCAAGAACTCCGGTTTTGGAGAGCGTCGCTAAAGAATTTGAGAAAAGAAATCCTGGGGTAACGATTGAGTTTGAACCTATTCCCTATGATGCATACTTTGACAAACTTCTCACTGCTTTAGCTTCGAAGACAGGTCCGGATGTTTTTCAGGTGCCAATGGGATTTGGAATCGAGATGTCTCGTTCTGGTTTGCTAGCGCCGGTACCGGAGAGCGTTTTCACTACTAAAGAGATTGAAGCGTCCTTTTTGCCTTGGACGGTGAGCCAATTCAAATATAATGGCAAGTACTATGGGCTACCAACGGATGTCCAAACTTTAGTCATGTTTGTAAATGACACCCTATTAAAAGAAGCTGGGTTAGATCCTAATAAGCCTCCCAGAACTTGGTCAGAATTGATAGAACAGTCTCGTATAGTAACCAAGAGAGACAAATCCGGGAAAATAATTCAAGGAGGATTAGACACGCGTTACAAGTGGGCTGTGATTAATTTGTTTCTTCATCAAAGCATAAACGGCCCGGTAGTGGATGTAGCTAAAAAACGAGTTACTTATGGCGAACGGGAAGGTTTAGAGGCTTGGAATCTGATCGCCCAATTAATGACCGGACCCGAAGCAGTCGATTCACCTACGTTCCTTACCGGACAGATGAAATTTGAACAAGAACGCGCGGCTTTTTATATTAACCATCCGGTAACTCGCGGAAGACTTGAGTTGAATCATCCTGATATTAAATGGTCAGTACATCACGTTCCGGCGCCGGATGGACATGATCTCAGTAAGCCAACTACCGTTGGTCACCACTGGGCTTATGTCGCAAATGCAAAAACTCAAAACCAGAAGTTGGCCTGGCAATGGATTCAATTCCTAGCTTCAGAAGAAGTTCAACGGAAATGGGTATTAGAGTCTCGTGATCTACCTTCTCTTATTCGTTTAGTCAATGATCCGGAACTCACTCCCGATTTAGAGGCTAAGATAGCTATGGATTCGTTACAATTCGCCCGTCCCTTTGAAGGGGTGGGTCGCAATGATGTCGATGAAATTCGCAACGAGATATGGGATAATATTGTAATTGGTGGCATGAGTGTTGAGAAAGCGGTTAGTGCAGGAGCGATGGCGGAGACAAACCTAATCCAACGTAAGCTTCGTTAACACAAACCATGACACGGAGGCTGGCGCCCAGCCAGTCTCCATTTTGGAGGAGGTTCACAGATGCGCTTATCCAGCAGTCAAAGGGAAACCCTTTGGGCTTACATATTTTTAATACCTACACTTGTTCTGTTTGGCTTTATTGTTTTATACCCATTTATTTATGCCTTTTACTTAAGCTTACTGGAATGGGGTATCTTTGGGAATTCAACCTATACTGGTCTACGAAATTATGCTGATATGCTAAAGGATAACTTGTTTTGGAAGTCAATAGGCATTACTCTTCATTGGACAGCTGGAGTTGTGCCTGGGATTATCGCTATCTCTCTACTCATTGCGCTGGCATTAAACATTCCTACTCTCAAGCTAAAAGGCACATTTCGAACAATCTACTTTATTCCGGTGGTAACTAACATGGTAGCTGCCTCGTTTGTATGGCGTTGGCTTTTTGAACCTACCTTTGGAGTAGTTAATTATTTTCTAGGTCTTTTGGGTCTGCCCGAACCGGGATGGTTGGCATCTACCAAATGGGCGCTTCCCGCCATGATGGTGGTCGGTATTTGGAAACAAATAGGCTTCGCCATGGTTATATTCTTAGCAGGTTTACAGACTATACCAAAAGAAATTAAGGAGGCGGCGCGCATTGACGGAGCGAGCCGTTGGCAAGAGTTTTGTCGAATCGTATTACCGCTACTTAATCCCACAATTGTCTTTGTGGCTGTAATGCTGGTTATTAATGCTCTCCGGGTGTTTACCATTCCTTATGTAATGAGCGCGGGCGGTTTTACCTATGGTGTGCCGGGTGGTCCCCTGAATAGCACAAGGGTATTTGTAATTCACATTTACGACCTTGGATTTCGACAGTTTAACATAGGATACGCCTCGGCTAACGCCTTCGCTTTGTTACTCTTGATTATGTCTGTTACTATCATTCAAATGAAGCTAATTGAACGACCTTTTGAGTATTAGTTTTTAGGAGGACGATCGAATGAAAGGCGCAGATTATGTTTTAAAGGTTCTTGTTTATTTTTCGCTGGCGATTGGAGTGGTGATTATGCTTCTTCCGTTGGTATGGATGTTCTCCGCTTCATTCAAACCTCTCGGTGAAGTCATGCGAACTCCTCCGACCTGGATTCCTCTCCAACCAACGGTCAATAATTACAAGGAGGTATTTCGGCAAGTCCCTTTTGCAAAATATTATTTAAATAGTGTTATAGTCGCCATTATTGTAATCGGTAGCGTTTTAATAACCAGCTCTTTGGCTGCCTATGTTTTTGCAAAATTCGAGTTCCCAGGGAAGCAGATCTGGTTCTTCTTAATTCTTTCAAGTTTAATGGTTCCTTTTCAAGTGCGAATGATCCCTTTATATCGGATCAGCGTTTCCATGGGGATTACCGATACATTATTCGGAGTGTCTTTCCCTTGGTTAGTTGACGCCTTTGGCATCTTTCTCATGAGGCAATTTATAATAACAATTCCTACCGAACTAATTGAAGTGGCGCGTATTGACGGAGCATCAGAGCCTCTGATCTTTTGGCGAATTATTTTGCCCAATTGTAAACAAGCGCTGTCCGCTTTAGCGATCTTTACGTTTGCTTGGAATTGGGAGGAGTTCTTATGGCCTCTCATTGCGTCAAACTCCAACGCATCAAGAACGATTCCCATTGGTTTACAGAGTTTTGCGGAGCAGTATGGGAGTAATGTGCACTGGCAAATGGCCGGCGCTGTTGTTGCTATCGTACCCCTTTTGCTTGTCTTTATGTTGCTGCAGAAGCAATTTGTGGAAGGAATTACGATGACAGGATTGAAAGGTTAAGATAAATTAAGGTTATTATATAAACTTAAGAGAGGTTTAGGAGAAAATGACCACAACCATTATGACTGTTCCGGAGACAATTACCGATACTACCAAATTCTATCCGGTTAGCAATGAATGGGTTGCCTTACCGGAGATAACAGGAGATGGCGGCATTCATAGTCTCAATGTCCTTAGCGAAAGTCACAAAGGCATGCTGGAAGTTGGAGGGGACAAGAATGATCCTCTGTTGAAGCCGTTTATCAAGGTCAATGGAGAGCCGATAAACATCGGCGCGGCCAGTTGGAGTCGATTAGAGGACTGGATTCCCACATTTAAAGTTTCTTCCAATGAAACGATCATGTCAGGCACGATTTTCTGCCCAAATGATCAGCGAGGTTTCGTCTATTTACTAGACATAACGAACACCGGCGTTCAAACTAACGAATATGAATTGGGCTGGTTGGGGAATTGGCAAAATACTCTTTTTACAGTCTATCATAGCCGGGAATCGACAGGCGCAAACATCGGTTGGTATAATCGCTGGACACGCTCTTTAACCTTTGAACACCGTTGCGGATTACCTGCTTTAGGGTGGGCTTTGGGATTATCTGAGCCGTTATCTGATATAAAGTGGCATATTAATCATCTCCAATCGGAGGAGGAAACCAGAAAAGTTTCCGGAGAAAGCGTTAATTTTCAGGTGAGCAAGAAAATCCGTTTAGACCCGGAAATGAGCTATCAGTTGGCCCTATTCGTAGCCGTTAATAGCGAAGCCGACGGCGCCAGCACCTGTCTGATTGATCTGCAGCGTCACGGATGGGAGAAGCTTTTGCTGGACCACCGTCAATGGTTAGAGGCGCACCGTATTATTTCGGAAAACAATACCCACATAGCGCAAATCTGTAATCTGAACGGATTCTTTAATTACTTCTTTGCCAGAGGAAAATGTCTTGATACTGAGAAGTTAGTATTGATGACCACTCGTAGTCCCCGTTATTATGTAAGCGCGGCTTTTTGGGCGCGAGATGCTTATTTATGGAGTCTGCCCGGACTGCTTCTTGTTGATCCGGAAGCCGCCAGAGAAGCGCTTTGGGCAGGTTCCACTGTTTACTGGGAACACCTGAGTAAACATAGCCTCTATATTGACGGCACAGAATTATATCCCGGTTTTGAACTTGATGAACTATGTTCTTGGGTCATCGGCTTAGATCAGTATCTCCAAGTGACAGAAGATTGGCGCCTGGTGGAAGCTATCGGGTTAGGTTTATTTGATAATTTCTTAGTATCTCTTGAGCAGTGGCAAGGAGATAATGGTTTATTCAAAACATTCTTATCCCCTACCGATGATCCTGTCCGCTTCCCGTACCTAACCTATAATAATGCATTGGTATGGCGCTCGCTTATTATTGTAGCCGATGTGTATCGTTACTTTGGTGATATTAGGCGTGCTGAAGAGATCAGACGTAAAGCAATTGAATTAAGAAACTGTATTGAAGAAAATTGTATTGTCCGAGGTCCGCTAGGTCCTATGTATGCTTGGGCTATCAATGAATCAGGCGAGTTTGAGTTACTGGATCAGCCTCCCGGGAGTTTACAATTACTAGAGTACTATAGGTATTGTTCGGCTCAGGACGAGGCCTTCAAGAACACAGTAGCTTGGATTCATTCTTCAACCAATCCTCATTACTATTGTGATGGATTATTTCAGGCGCCGTATTGTGAGCATTCCCCTTTCCCGTGGGTTTTAAGTTTATGCTATGAGTTAATCAATGGAAATCATCAACACGCTTTGGAGTTATTGTCACAGGCAGGTTTGGATAATGGGATCGCTTGTGAGACGATTGACCCGCTAACCGGCTGGGTAAAAACCGGGGCGGCCTTTGCTACTTGCGCGGGGTTCTTAGCCCATAGCTTATTTGTTGCTATTCGAAGGTATGGGGGGGTTGATTTCAGTCGAAAGTGAATGAAATAAAGGAGGAATGTTTTACATACCTCCTCAAAAGACCTTATTTCAGTAAATAGTTATTAGAAAAGGAAGATCAAAAATGGTACCTCACAAACCAGGAACACCACAACTAATGAAGCAGATGAATCGAGCGATGGTTATTGATATACTAACGAAGATAGGACCCGTATCTCAGACTTATATTTGTGAATTAACAGGGCTGAGTAGAGCCACTGTTTCCACAATTGTTAGTGAACTACGAAAAGAAGAGCTGATCCTAGAGGTTGATAGATTGTCATCGAAAAGCGGACGAAGGCGGGTGCTTTTAGAATTGAATGCGGAAGCTGGATATGTTATTGGGATTGACCTTGGTGGAACCAAAATGGCTGGGGCGGTAACCAACCTTCGTGGAAAGGTAATACTTAGACTTAAGGAATCAACTAATGCTAAGGCAGGTCCGGAAGCAGTATTTGAAAGTCTTGTTCAGTTTATTAAAAGGCTTATAACTGAGTCGAAAGTCGAACATAGGAAAGTTAAAGGAGTAGGGATCGGTGTTCCGGGAATAGTTGTTAATAAAGGGACAGTTCAATGGGCGCCTGCATTAAACTGGAAAGACTTCCCCCTAGCTAATGAACTTAAGCGTTATCTTGATTTTCCTGTTTATGTTGAGAATGATGTAAACCTGCAAGCTTTGGGTGAGTATTGGTATGGCTCAGGACAAGGTGTAGATGTTCTAGTTTGTTTAGCGATTGGGACAGGTTTGGGAGCAGGGATTATCATAAATGGGCAATTATTTACAGGAACACATCAGGCTGCGGGGGAGGTATGCAATATGGTTGCGAATATTTCCCAACTAGGAAAGAACTACCCCGGTTTCGGTTTTTTGGAAAGCCAAGCTAGCGGTAATGCATTGGCAACACGTTTTGCTGATATTTGCCCTTCCGCACCAGATAATATTGATGCCGAATATGTCTTTGAAAGAGCGCGCAATGGTGATTCACAAGCGGTTGCAGTCATTGATGATTTTACTCGACATTTGGCTTTGGCTATCGTTGGTATTGCAACTGTGCTAGACCCAGGGTTGATTGTTCTTGGAGGAGGAGTTGCCCAAGGCGCAGATTTGTTTTTATCCCAGTTAGAGGCCTATGCATCTCCTGTCCTTCAAGTCATGCCCCGTTTAGTAACCACTCAGTTAGGTGCTGAAGCTGGCGTTATGGGGGCGGTTGCCCTTACCTTGCACAACACGAATGAAGATCCCCTACGCTCAATAACGAGTTGACCGAACCGCCAGTAATCTCAAAAAGGTTGAACCCGGGCCGGCAGAGAGACCCCACTCCGCCCGCTCCGGGTAATTTTTAGTTTAGCTTAATCTTCTTTAGGACCGATCCTCAAGTTCCTTTGCCGTCCCTATATTGACCCCTGCCGACAAGGTTAACTCTTGCAGATTATAATCTTCCTTTGAATTTAAAGCATCTACTAATTTTTCGAGAAAATTTATGATGTTTTTTCGTTTGTAACAAATTCTTCCAAGTTTTTTGCTTTGAATTGCTCTCGGCTAAGGAGAAGTTCGACAGTCATCATTGACCCCGTTGAAATAGCAATGGCCGCGATTACCTACCGCAGCATTTTTTGTATTTTTTCCCACTCCCGCACGGACAGGGATCATTTCGCCCGACTTTAGGGCCTGGACGGCGATAAGGCTCCGGCTTATCCTCAAACTCCTCGTCCTCATCTTCAAACTTCTCAGGGCATAATTTCTTATACTTTCGGTATTTTTTCTGAAAAGTATCAAAGAGAAATCCTTCTTTTTTTCTGTCAAGAACCTGGTTGAAGAAATCCAACTTCAACTTATATAATTCAGGGTATGCATTCTTGAGTCGCAGTATTTCCGGCCTGAAGATTTCAAGTTCAGAGATAATATACGTTTCTAGGGAGAATTGGTTAAATTCGCAGTCCAGACAATCCTTGTTGTCACATTTGTTTACTTCAAAATCAAGCATCTCTGCTAAGAAACCATCTATGGATGAGTCGGCTTTTAGCTTGTCAAGTTCAGCAAATATATTATTCTGACTGTTAAGTTCTTTTTTAAGGGTTTTGATTTCCGCGTCATCCGGTCGTAAGGCAAAAGCAGCGTCAATCGCCGCCGCCGATTCTTCATACAAACCGCAAATTTGCATCTTTTGGGAGAGATCTGCTAAAAACCAAGCCACGTTAGTCTTTTCCTCTTCGTTCTCAGCCGCTTTATTTTTCATTTCTTCCAGATGTTTTTTCATATTAACCAGATCTTGAGAAAAAACATCGATTTGGACTATATAGTAATAAAGTTGAAGATTATCCCAACCTTTTCTGTTACTGACTTTTAGCCCTTCATAAGCCGTTGCTTGCGCCTTTTTAAGATTATCGGCCTTTAAATAACAGTCAATAAGCCCCAACCAGAGCGAAATGTTGTCTTCATCGAGGGACAAAGCCTGTCGGAATTTGGCAACAGCCTTCTTATGCCAACCGCGCATCAAATAAGCATAGGCAAGTTTACCAATAAAGCCAGCGTTATTCTGCTCTTGAACAGCTAGTTCTTCAAATATACCAATGGCTTTGCCGCTGTTTCCGTTTTCTAAATACGCATCGCCCAGAAGACTATTGATGATGGCAAAATCGGGGTAAATGGCAATGATTTGTTCCAAAAGGTGTATTGCTTCCTCCGCGGACCCCTCGGATAATGCTCTTTGCCCTTCATCAAAACAATGTCTGACGATCTCAGGCATAGAACCCACTAAATCATACTGCCGGCGCGTCTTTTCATCAATTAAGACCTCATAAGCTTCACGAATTTTCATAAACTCTTTCGGGTTCTTATCCGGCGGATGTTTTCTAACAAGCCGAAAATAGGCTTGTTTTATCTCCAGAGATGTCGCGTTGTTAGCAACGTTGAGTGTATTATAATAACTACTCATTTTTTATTACACCGACCTTGTTCCTCAGTTTATTCCAGAATTTAGATAGTTTATAACTAAAGAGACCCCTAACGTCTTTTAGATATCGTTGGGCTTTTCTATTAGATTTATCCACGGTTAATGCCATCTCCCAACTTGTTACGGCCTGACTTGTTTTACCTTCGAGCATCTGTAAAACACCCAGTAAATTTAGGAGTTCAGCAGAGCAATCAAAGCGGGGACAAATCTCTTTATCCACAATCTCCGCAGCTTTCTTATATTTCCCTTTCTGGCAAAATACGGCGACTTCAGAAAAATGTTGACTAGTTGCTTCCAGGGAATTTTTTAAATCCTCCAAGTAGACCGCTGCGCTATTATGATCGCCAGAGTTCCTTAAACTTTGAGTCCAACAGTATTCAGCCATTTTATATTTCCCCAAACGATAAAAACAAAGTCCTGCCAGGTTCCAGGCCTTAATATTATTGCTGTCATAACGCACCGCCCTGGAAATGTAGTCCAAAGCGGAGCTTAATTCACCTTTGTTCGCCAGTTCAAGACTTTTATTAAAGTAGAATTGCGCTAGGTTTTTAAGCATCTCCTTCCTCCGTAAGTTCGTAAATGATCTCGTGAAGCTCCTCTTTAAGTTGCGCAAGAATTTCTGGATCCTCGCCCTCTTTTAAACCTATTTTTATCTTCCTAATCAAGCTCTCCATATCAACACTATAATACAATGTTTCATCTTCTTTAAGCAAGCGTTCGGCTTTCTTGATAATCGCCTTGTATTTGCGGGCATTAGGCGCCGTTTCCCAACCCTCCGGCTCAATCTCTGTTACCATTTCAACGCCGGTTGTTTCGATCATTAAATTAGCCTTTTTACCCGTGCTCAGTATTTCCCCTTCTACTTGCAGGATCCCATTAACATCATAGGCGAAGGAAATTTTAATCTTTTCCTCAGCAGCGGGAGCAGGTGGAATTCCTTTTAGCATGATTTTTCCAAGGAAATTATTGTCCGAAGCTTTTTTATATTCCCCTTGATAGATATTAATTTCAACTGCGGTTTGTTGATCATATACGGTCATGTATACTTTTTCTTTAACTGTCGGAATGGTAACATTTCTCGGAATAATGACATCATAAATGTCGGTATGGGGAAGACCTCCGATATAACCAAGTACGGATGTGCCGAGGGTGTATGGGCAGACATCTGTGATTAAGATATCCTCGCCACTTGATAGTTCTTCACTTAAAATACCCGCTTGAACAGCCGCTCCTCTCACAACCGCCAGTTCCGGGTCTACTACGAATTGAGGAGCTTTCCCCAAGGTCTGCTCGATGAATTTTCTGACATAAGGAATACGTGTAGAACCACCAACCAGTAGTATAAGATCAAGCTCCGAGGCGGCGAGTCGTGCATCGGATAAAACAGTACTTATCTGTTTTTCCGTGCTATCGATCAACTCTTTAATTAGCCCTTCAAACATTTCCCTGCTCACCATCTCTTCAAGTGAAACCGGATTTCCCTCCACCTCGGTAAAAAACGGAATAACCAGGTGGTGCTCATCGGCCTCGCTCAAAGCAATCTTGCATGTTTCTACCGCTTCCTTCAACCTCATCATGGTCCTTTTGTCGTTAGAAAGATCCAGACCGTGTTTGGTGATAAACTGCTCCAGTAGATAGTTCATCAAGCGCTGGTCAAAATCTTTTCCCCCCAGCTTATTATTACCGCTGCTTGCCTTGACATCGAGAACACCTTCAAACATTTCAAGGACTGTGACATCAAAAGTACCCCCGCCCAGATCATAGAGAAGGATGTTTTGGCAGGTTTGCATATGGTCAATACCGTAATCAAGTGATGCAGCGGTTGGCTCGTTAATAATCCTCTCCACCTTAATTCCAGCAAGTTTCCCTGCCTCCACGGTAGCCCGTCGCTGCGCATCGGAAAAATAGGCAGGCGCAGTGATCACCGCCCTGTCAATATCCTCGCCTAAATACTTACGGGCACAATCCATGAGATAGGCCAGAATAAACGAGGAGATCTGTTGCGGGGTATATTCTTTTCCCCCCATGGTAACCGTCTCTAAGCTCCCCATCAGTCTTTTAACCTCAATGACTGTATCTTCGGGTTTAAATAATAATTGATCCCGCGCCTCTTTGCCGACAACAATTCTTCCCCCGTCAGTCAGACCTACCGCGGAGGGAGTGATCTTTTCGCCCAAATGGTTGGGGATGACAAATGGTTTTTTCCCTTCTAAAATTGCTATCTCCGAGGTAGAAGTGCCTAAATCAATACCCACAATTCTACTCATTGCTTTCATCCCTCTCCTCATTTTTATTCACAACCACACTGGCTTTTCGCAACACATGAGCATTATATAGATATCCGCAACGGAAAACTTCAAGGATCATTCCGTGCGGCAAGTTTTTTTCTTCTTTTATCTGTACGACCGCATGAATTTGAGGATTAAAAAGAACGGCTTCACCTTCAATCCGAGTAATACCATGCGCTACAAGGCTGGCGGCGGTGTTATTCCATAAAAGCCGCATCTGCCCAGACCAACCTGCATCTTCATGCTGTAATGAGTACCTGTATAAATCCTCAAGTTGATCAAGGATACTCACTACCCCTCGAACCAGGGAAAGATTTTCTTCCTCGTATTTATTAAGCTCCTTTTTTAACTCGGCGGCATTCTTTTCACTTTCATTGTTTTCCGCTAAAAGCGACACTACCTCTTCCAGTTGAATATTAGCGCCGTTCAGTTCTTTGCAAAACCGCTGGAAAGTAGAGTTGAAGACCTTAAGAATTGGTAACGATTCATGGTGAAACCCAGTAAAATCCTCGTCTACAGTAAAGAAATCAAACTTTGCTAGTTCATTATGGAAATCGATCATCTGTCTTTATTCTCCTTCAAAAGCTCATTAAATACATTATAATATCTTTTATCATCATTGCAAATGGATATTACATATTGTCGGATAAAACATTGACCAAGCGCTCAAAGGTCGTTGTATATATCCCTGGAATAGTTAATCGCCTACTGAAGTTTATTGGAGGTCTGACCCCTCCCACAGTTTTAGCCCGGTTAATTGGCAGCCGTTGCTCTGAGGCGCACCAAAAAAGAAAGACCCTAAATCAGGTAGTATAATGATCAGTTGGTCTTTCTAGGATTATTACCTTTCTAATCCCCATAATCGGGGATTTTGCAATATAAAAAAATATAGGCCGCCGCCGGAACTCCAAATGCCGTTTTTAAACTCACGCCAAAAATCTTAGTGGAGATCACTAAAGGAGCTATTATTTGTATCAAATGATTTTGGCAAAAATAGAGGGTTCCCCATAATTTCTTGTAACTGATAGCCATACTACGTTCCCGTCCCGGCTGTCCCAACCTTACGGACGGTTCTGCAAGGAACGCGAGAGGTAAAAAGCAAACACTACGAAAAGTATGACCGCGACCTTGTCATTCTACAAAATTCGGAGCCAATCGCGCCTCGCGTAGAGGATTCTTTCAACATCAACGACCTTTGACTTCTCGTTGATTGTGAAGAAAACAATGTAGTTCTTCACTATTAGCTTGCGATAACCTATCGAGTTCTGATACATCCACTCTATATCTCGCCATCGGCTATCTCCTGTCTCAAAAAGGAATATATCGCCTAATACAAAACCAATCAAGCCCGAGATCAATAGCCAAAACCAGGTATGCCCCGTTGCATCAATAGGTAGGACCAGGCCCCTGCGTAATTTTCCTTTGCTTTATAATCTTTTTATTATTACCATAATACAAACATACATTTCTTGTCAAGTCCAGTGGGGCGTCTGCTTTTTTAATTATTCCATGACAAATTTTTGTTTAGTTTTTGTTTAGAACCGACCCTTTATAATGAATTAGTATTAATTTTTAAATAAAGGGGTGGATTATATAAATGTTAAGGCAAAAGATTTTTTTAGTCAGTTTCGTACTAGTCGTTTTAGCGTTAGTCTTCTTCGGATGTAGTAGTGGAGGTGGAAGTAACAATGGTGGGGGAGACAATAATGGAAACGGAGGAGGAAATAACGGTGACGGTTTTGATTTTAGTGTTTATATAGGGAGATGGAAAAGCGTAGATCTAAAACCTGCCATTGAAATTACAGTTCAGAGCCAAATTGGAGGCGGCGATTCCTATCTCTATTACAAAGGTAAGACAACTTGTAGCATTTTTAATGCAGGTTACGTAAATATCACTGACTCGGATGATGATTTGTTAGGCGATAAATTTATACTGGCCCATAAAACCACGATTGGCGATACGATCACAGACACCTTTCATGTTAGGGCAAGAGAGGAATATGAAGATGAGTTATTAGGAACCCTTGCTAACGAGCTTTTAGTAGACGGGTTTTTATCAGATGCTAATACTTTAAGGGTAGAGAACCTGGAAATGTCGCGTCAAGAAACTGGGTTTTCTTACACTTTTGATAGCGAAGGCGAAGGTGGTTACTTACTCTTTACAAAACAGTAACCAAGGCCCAACCTAAATTACCTTATAAAGTAAAGGAGCTGCCTCTACTTGAGACAGCCCCTTACATACTCCGTATTATCCGCAAAACTCTTAAATTCTTTCTCTCACATCAAGATTGTATTTAAAATTTACCCACAATCCTTAATTTAATATATTTAAAACAACTCTTTCAGGTTTTCATATAATCGATTGTATTTTCCGACTAAAGGCTGATATGCTTGGTGCATAGTTTCATCCGGAGTAAAGATGGTACTTGGGTTACGCACTTTTCTCACGTTTACCAACTGATCGATCTCTATTAATGAATAGCTTGTGGTCATTGCCAGGAGGGCATCCCCGAAGGAAGCATCGATCCCCTTATAAACCTTCTGTTTCTTCCCCGTGATATCGGAGATCATCTGCATTAGAGCTTGATCATTGGTCAAGCCGCCCATAGCCTTGATCGTACCGGATACCGGGTAAACCGAGTTTAGTTTGTCGAGCAATAATCCCACTTCATAACCGATGGCTTCACGCGCCGCGAGATATAAATCCTTCTTCTCCGTCTTTCTTTGGAGACCGAAAAAGACTCCCTTGGCCAAAGGATTATCAAAGGGAACCCTGGCCCCGTCAAGGTAAGGTAGGATCAGGATGCCGGTAGGTAAATCGGCGCGATTGTTCAAGTAGCTTTCGCCGATCAACTGATCCATCCAATCGATAAACCGGGCTCCTGATGAAGATGCCCCTCCCAAACGATAGGTGTTTTCCAAGATGGACATCCCGGGGTTAAATCCTTTTAGCGTAATATATCGCTCGATCGTCAGCAAGGAGCTAATCGTCGAACCATAAACGAAGACTAAATCCCCAGGATTGATCGCGCCGATGGCCATTGCTTCCGCGTTGATATCACACGCGCCCTGTACAACGGTGGTCCCTGCTTTCAACCCGGTCGCCGTCGCCGCCGTATGATGAACCTCGCCGATTTTAGCTGTTGGCCAGCTAAAATCGGGTATTTTCCCTTGATCCAGCCCGTTGTCGGATAAAATTTTCTCCGGGATGTTCATGGTCTGGAAATCGACCAACCGCGTCCCGGCGGCCGTCGGAAAATCCCAGCGCGCCGTGCCGGTCAACCGCGCAGTAACGAAGTTATTACTCTCGACAAAATACCGGCATTCTTGATAAAGATCCGGGTAATTTTCTTTTAGCCATAAAAATTTGGGAATGACGGAATGAGTGTTAAAAAGACCCCCCAAGTGTTCCCGAAGATATTCCTCCCCATACTTTTCATTAAGGAAGGCAACCTGTTTCTTCGCCCGCGTATCGATCCCGTAGAGAATGGCGTTATATAAAGGGTTGAAATTTTGGTCTACCGGTACGAATGAACCGCAAACCGAACTGACACAAACTGCTTTTACGGAATGAAGATCCACCTCGGCCTTGAGCCCGGCGCAAATTGAAGAGAAACCTTGCCACCAGGTTTTTATGGGATCAATCTCATAAATCCCCTCCGCCGGATTGATTAATTGCACAGCGATTTTTTTGGTGAAAAGGATATTGGCTTCCTCATCGAGCAGCGTTGCTTTAATCGAAGAAGTTCCCATATCGACGCCAAGAAAGTAATGCATTCGCTCACCCCTAATTTTCCTTGTCATAAATACCTAAATACGTTGGAATTATTCCAACGTATTTAGGTTGATTACTAGATTTGAACCGTGCCACCTAATAGGTTACTATCTCCATTTTCGTAGAGTCTATTAATATCCCCTGGGTAAATTGTTGTTGTCAATTAAAGGCGCATCGACGTAAATAATCTTATTACCGGCAGCTGTATTGGGATCCATTTTCTTAACCACGATTTTATCAACGATCTCAACAGCCCGGACGGCCATCGCTTCCAGGGGTTGAGCTACAGTAGCCGTCATCTTGCCATTCTTAATTCTCTTGAATGTCTCTGCATTGCCGTCAACACCGACGACCAGCTTATCCTTATAACCATATTCGGCCAAGACATCGGCGGCCACATAAGCCAACTGGTCAAAAGCACACCAGACCCCGTCGATTTTATCCCCATATTTTAAAACATAGGTTTCCATCGCCGACCGGGTATCATCCAGGAATTTTGCCGTAGCCACCACGCCATATTCATCCAAGACGTGAATATTCGGATATTCGCTGAGGACGGCATCAAGCACTTTGCCACGACGGCGGCAGCCTTGGTGCTTTTGGAACTTAATCACGATAATGTTACCGGAACCGCCGAGGGAATCAAGGAGATAGGTTGATACTTTCGCGCCCATGACAAAATTATCGGCCGTAATATCCGCGACTACCCCTTCAACATAACCGGAGTCAATGGTAATCAGAGGAATGCCGGCGGCCAAGACTTTGTCAACCGCGCTTTTAATCTCGGCCGGATGACCCATCGCCATCACAATCGCGTCAACCTTCATTTGCACTAAATTCTCCAACTGGCTGGATTGAGTTTCAATCGAACCCATTGAATTCAGCTTAACCAGCTCCCAGCCCCGCTTTTTGACATCGTCTTCAAAAGCTTTGGCGACCCGCGCCTGGGCTTCGGAAGAAAAGTTGGTGGCGATAAAACCAACCTTAACTTTACCTGCGCTCAAACCACTAACCGAGAAAACTACCACGAACAGCATAACCAGGACAACCGACAACTTTTTCATTTCTTCTCCTCCTTTTATTTTTTTACCTCCCTCTGAAGAGGTAAGTAAAAACCGCTTATTTCCGCCTAGACATCCATCTGCCTTTTATTTTGCAGTGAGGTAATCGTCACGGATAAGATAATGATGGCCCCTTTTGTAATATCTTGCATATAGTAGGGGGCCCCGGCCAAGGTCATTCCATTACTAATCACCCCAATCATCAAAACACCAATAAAAGTGCCGAAAGGTTTTGCTCTCCCAATACTTAACACCGTTTGCCCCATTAAAGCGGCGGCAAACGAATCCGTCATAAAACCGGTGGCGCCTTCCGGATTAGCCGTGCCCAACTTCGATGTTAAGAGGATACCGGTTAAGGCTGCCCCAAAGCTAGATAAGATTAGTCCCAGAACTTTATAAAAGTCGGTATTGATCCCGGCAATTCTGGCGGCTCTTTTATTAGCCCCGGTCGCCTGCATATACTTGCCAACTTTGAAGTTATTAATCATGAAATGAGCCAACAGAACAATCATGAGCATGATGACCACTAAAAACGGTATTCCTGCGATGTTCCCCCTTCCTAGGAAAAGGAAGGATTCCGGCATATCGCCGTATAAGGATAAACCATTGGTATACATATAGATAAAACCGACACAGATGATCCCCATCGCCAGAGTTGTAATTAAAGATGGTATCCCGATTTTCGTAACCAACAAGCCATTTAAGAGACCAATCCCTATACCGATTAATAAGACAATTAAAATCGCTAAAAAGGGATTCATT
>DHOO01000090.1:1983-10548 GCA_002409975.1 Firmicutes bacterium UBA5388 | reverse complement strand
AGAATATTCATTAAGTTCCGGCTATTAACAAAACCCGGGACGAAAAGAGAAAACAAGAGTGTTACCAAGAGCAAGGCGAAAATGGTGCCGAATCTGATTAAAAGTTGTTGCGCGCGGATGTTTTTCCCTCCCAATCTATTTCCCCCCCATCATTTTCGTAAGAATATCTTCCTTGTTAAAAGGCGGCGTAAACTCGCCAACAATGGCGAAATTATACATCACATAAATGCGATCGCAAATGGAGATTAATTCCCGTAAATCGGAGCTGATGAACCAGAGCGCGGAACCGGCTTGCGCCAGCTTGCCCATGATCGTATAAATCTCCGTTTTGGCATCAACATCAATCCCCTGGGTCGGCTCATCAAAAATCCAGACATCACAGGATTCGCCCATCCATTTACCGATCGAAACCTTCTGTTGATTACCGCCGCTTAAGGTTCTGACCGTTTGTGCTGGTGAAGAGATTTTAACCGAAAACCGGTTGATGATGGAGCCGATATATTCAGTAACCTGATGATCACAAAGATAACCCCAACGGCATAGAGCATTTAGATGCGGCAGAATCAGGTTTTCTTTAACGGACATATCAAGAAAAACCCCTTCTTCCCGGCGGTTTTCCGGGATGAAGGCCAATCCTTTCCGTTTGCCTGCTTCCGTAGATTTGATCCGGATATTTTCACCGTTTCTTTTATATTCCCGGAAAACACTCTTCGCCAGTTCCGTCCGACCGGCGCCGACCAACCCGGCAAAACCGACGATCTCTCCGGAGCGAATCTGAAAGTTGATGTCTTTTAAGCCATAGTTCTGATGGTTAAAATCTTTAACTTCTAAGATCGTCTCCCCAATCTCCGCTTTAACCTTTGGGTACTGAACTTCAATCTCCCTGGAAATCATATATTTGATCAGTTGCTTCTCATCAAGGCCCTCATTCTTCAGGGTGACAACCTTTTTCCCGTTACGCAACACACTTACCCGATCGGCCAGACTCAGCACCTCGGAAAGATGATGAGAGATATAGATAATCGCAAAGCCTTTACTTCTCAGGTCTTTCAGAAGGTCGAATAAGATCGCGCATTCCTTGATGCTTAACGGAGCAGTCGGTTCATCAAATATGATGATTGGCGGCCGGCGATAGAGGACCTTAAGAATGCTGATTAACTCTTGTTTACCGCTTCCCAGCTCTCTTACTTCCGAATTCAAGTCCAGATCAAACTTGAATTCCTGAGCCAGCGCGTCGGCTCGCTTCTTCATGTTCTCTCTTTTCAACAGACCATTAGCCGTTTCTTCAATCCCCAAAAAGAGATTCTCATATCCGGTAAAGTAGGGAACAAGCTCATTCTCTTGGTAAACTACACCGATATAATCCGTTGCCTCCCGGGGATTATTAAAAGCCCGCTCTTCCCCTTGGATCATGATCGTACCTGAAGTCGGTCGGTAGACACCGGCTAACATCTTGACCAGCGTGGACTTTCCGGCCCCATTTTCCCCGACCAGCGCATGAATTTCCCCGGGTTCTAAATCAAAATCCAGATTATCCAAAGCGGTAACGCCGGAAAACACCTTGGTCAGCTTTCGCGTTTCGAGGATCTTACTCATGAGAGTTCCTTCCTTACCTCATTTGCTTTTTTGATAAAGGATTTTGCCCGTACCGGGTCGATCGGATTGAAGGTGTTACCATCCACTTTCAAACTGGTTCCCATAATCGCCCCGTCACACATGGATAACATCCGAGCCACGTTTTCCTCTCTTACCCCCGTACCGGCGATCACAGGCGCGCCTTCGCTGCCCTTCTTGGCATTGAGCAGATCTGCTTCCGGGATCTGACTGCCGGCGGTGGACCCGGCCAAACATAACGCATCCGCCAGGCCGAACTTAACCGCGCCCCTGGCGATATCTTCGAGCTTGCGGTCTCCTAAAGGTTCGGTATGACCGGAGATATTAGCAAAAACCTTCATATCCCCCCCGATCTCCGCTTTGATCCGTTGTAGTTTACCGGCGTTAGGATTGACGATTCCCCAATCGCCGACAAAGACCCAGGATAAAAAGATCCGAACGAAGTCCGCCCCTACGGCTTTACCGATGGCAATCGCCGCTTCCGAATCGGCCAAGACGGAAAGACCGAACGGTACATCAAAACGGGAGGTAACATCCGTAATCAACGCACTCATGGCTGCCACCGTAATATTATCCACTTTACTGAGATAAGGCCTGTCCCCTTCATTGCTAAAGACCAAGCCATTAAACCCCGCTTCCAACAATGCTTCGGCGTCGCGTAAAGCCGTCTCCCGGATTTTCTTCATCCCATCACTGTTGTTATATAAGGGTGAACCAGGTAAAGGAGGGAAATGCACCATCCCTAAAATTGGTTTTTTTACGCCAAACATTTCATTTAATAAGTTCATATTTTTCCTCCCCCATCTTCTAGAATACTTTTTCCCGTGTTATAATCCGTAACGAGATAATTGATTAAACCCCCGTTTAATGCCGCTTTTATACTCCTGTACTTATATTGCCCCCCTCCAACTCCAATTCTTTTTGGTACCTTCTTCAGTAAGGTAAAGGGTATGGAGATAATTTTTTTATTGTAAGGGATCTCCAACTCGTTTCCTTCACGATCGATAATTTTGCCGACCACATCTCCGACAGCTTGCTCTTTATCGATCATGTTATTTTGGCCATTGGCAATTGTCGGGTAAACACTATGTTCAACCTCCGGCCCGATCGAAAACACAGCCATATTTAAACCCTCCCATAGTTTAACTACTTGATTAATTTGGTCTTCCTTGAGAAAGACATCTTTTACCTCCGGGGTGCTGACAAAGGCCGGCGCCAGCAACAGACTATAATCACACTGCAAGATCGAGGCCATAGAAATCACCAATTTATTAGTTTCCCTATGTAATAGAGTAAAACCCCATCCTCCCATTAACGGCAAGAGATGGATCCCGAGCAGGCTACTATCATAACTAAGGGAAGAGATCATCTCCAACATGGTCTCCCCCGCCCCGATTCCGACCCTATCTCCGGTTTCGGCGACTTTATAAAACAACTCACCCGTCGCTTTCCCCAGCAACTTTTTAATGTGCCAATCATCCTTATACCGCGGATTTTTGATAATTACGACTTTTTCCAGGTCATACCGCTTTTCAATTTCTTTCTCAATTTCCTTGTAATCACCGGTTACTTCTTGAATCTCAACTTTAACAATTCCAATATCCAAGGCTTCCTGAATCATTCGGGAGACGGTCGCCGGGGAAATATTCAACATGATACTTATTTCTTTCTGCGATTTTTTCCGGTAATAATATAATTCCGCAACCCTAATCAACTGAGGAATCGAAAATTTTGACATATGGATCTCCATCCTGAAATTTATTTCTGAAATTAATTTCACCCTTAGTGTAACAGAAATTTTCTTGTTACACAAATGTGACCATCCATTGATAAACAAAGAAAACAATGGCATAATCTATCTAGATAACCGTATTTTCGATTTTTAACCATTTTACCTGTTATTTGGCCTAAATTTAATGTAATACGGCAAAAACCCCTCTTTCTTAGGTTAAACCGACACATCACAAAAAAAAGAGGTCTCCGACCTCATATATAAGCAAATATAAATTTTACCTAACCCATCTCCAGACTCTGGTCTCGACCTCTTATTTGGTCTGCTGCAAATATATTTGTGGAATTACCGCATACATCATCGCCGCAACCGCCAGGTCCTCAACTTCAACAAATTCATTAGGAGCATGGGCTCTGGCTTCTCTTCCGGGTCCAAAACCGATGCAAGGAATCCCAAACAAACCCATTACTGAAACACCATTGGTACTAAATACCCAATTATAAACCGGTATATCCTTGGAGAATAAACTCTTATAAGCTTCTTTTGCCGCTTTAACCGCGGGATGATCTTCTTCAATCAGCCACACCGGGAAATAGCTTTTGGTCGGATAAACCAGTCCGGTATGAGTCGGAAGATCATACTCAAAAAGTTCTACCGTAGCTTCAGCCTTTTTGACACTTTCCAGATTTCTCAGTTCCTCCAAGGCAGTCTGGTCGGTTTCACCTTACATCCTCCCCCTCCCCTTTAAACCGATGTTTCTTTAAGTGGTGTGGAAAAATGCTTCATAAAGGAAACATCAACAGCCTTGAAGTGGTGAAAGAAAACAATACTATTATGATGATTCCATTGACGGTCTTTGTCCTTTTCCTGATCTTTGCCTTCTGGGTCATGATCCCCTTGCTGATCATTGGCCTATTCTTTGGATACCGCTACCAATTCAAAGGCCCTGAGCTTGAAAAGACCCAGGTTAATCAGGCGATGGATACAGTTTCCAATGCCACCTAACTTTACTCCTCCAAATATCGATCCATGATGAAACTATTAAGCTCATCTTTAGTAATACGCCAATCCGAAAGAAACTTATCCATATAGTCGATAAAAGTTGAATTGTGATTCTTTTCCAGAAGATGCACCCAACCGCTTCCTTATCCTTTCTGATTCCTTCAGGCATTTCTTTAACAAAGTCCACTCCACGCTCAACAATTGAATCAATGAGGGTCATATATTGAGGAATTGCATAATTCCCTCATCTAATTAAATCTGGTCGTCATAAAAAAGAAAAAGGGCTGTCTTTAGGTTATCCATTGAGACAGCCCTTTCTGTCCCACCCATCATTTTCACATAAACGAGCGACTCTTTTGGGGGAGATAGCGTTCAGCTGGGGAATCAAAGGCCTGTCTCTGGATCTCCTTCACTCCGGCCTGTCCGCTTCTCAATCCAAACCGCCAGGTAAATAAAGGGAGTATCCACAATCGCTGTCACGAATTTTAATAGGTAGGCGGTTAGCATCACTGACCAGAAAACCTCGCCGGTGTAAACTCCGGTGAAAGCCAGAGTACAGGAGATTACGCTATCCAATACTTTCTCTCCTTTCCGGCGCGCGCCGGGGGAAATGTTCGCGGATGGTGTCCCGGCAATCATCGACGAAATGGTATTGTTGAGTTTTTGTTGAGAAACTTATAATAGACTATTGATCAGAGCTGACATTACTAAAGGAGAGTGATGATTTTTAAAAAAGTCTCTGTTTATAAACAGGCCAACTCATCTATATAAAAAAGACGGAGACGAACGGTTGAAAGAAATATCAGGAGGTTTGAAGATGAGAAAGTATTTTCTTTGCTATTTAGCGGTCATTCTTATTCTGACCGCCTGTCTCTCTGGCTGCAGAGGAGGCTCAACTACTAAAACGGATAGTCCTACGGTCTATACCGCAGGACAATATCGCAAAGGAGAGACTCATATCGCCTGTTATTGGAAAGGCGACACCCTGCATCCCCTACCAAGCGACAGCTATAGTAGCAGTGGAAGATCAATCTATGTTTACGGAGGCACGGTCTATACCGCAGGATCATATTCCAAAGGAATGACTCCTATCGCCTGTTATTGGGAAGGGGAAACCTTATATTCCTTACCAGGCAGCGGCGATTATAGCGCCTTTGCGGAATCAATCTACGTTTACGAGGGCACGGTCTATACCGCGGGGCGCTACTACGATGGAAAGAAAAATATCCCCTGTTATTGGAAAGGGGAAACCTTGCATTCCTTACGGGGCGACGACAATTATCACGCCTTTGCGAAATCAATCTACGTTTACGAGGGCAAGGTCTATACCGCAGGACACTACTACGATGGAACGAAAGATATCCCCTGTTATTGGGAAGGGGAAACCTTACATTCCTTACAGGGCGACGGCGATTATGACGCCTATGCGGAATCAATCTACGTTTACGAGGGCACGGTCTATACCGCAGGATACTACTACGATGGAACGAAAGATATCCCCTGTTATTGGGAAAGGGAAGGGGAAACCGAAACCTTATATCCTTTATCCGTTGAGGATGATGTTGACGCCTATACGGAATCAATCTACGTTTACGGGGGTACAGTCTATACCGCAGGATACTACTATACAGGGGAGAAAGGTGTCCCCTGTTATTGGGAAGGAAAAACCTTACATTCCTTACCGGTCGACGGCGATTATGACGCCGCCTATGCGACATCAATCTACGTTTACGGGGGCAAGGTCTATACCGCAGGATACTATGGCGGTCAATTAACTCCTGTCCCCTGTTATTGGAAAGGCGACGCCTTGCATATCCTACCCGCTGGTGATGATAATAGCGCCTATGCATATGCCATTTTTGTTCAATAACGCTCATTAAAGTATATTGAGGAATTACATAATTCCCTCGTCTAATTAAACCCGGTCGTCATAAAAAAGAAAAAGGGCTGTCTTTAGGTTATCCATTGAGACAGTCCTTTCTGTCCCAACCATCATTTTCACATAAACGAGCGACTCTTTTGGGGGAGATAGCGTTCAGCTAGGGAATCAAAGGCCTGTCTCTGGGTCTCCTTCCCTCCGGCCCGTCCGTTTCTTGATCCAAACCGCCAGGTAAATAAAGGGAGTATCCACAATCGCTGTCACGAGTTTTAATAGATAGGTGGTTAGCATCACTGAAAGGTTGACCACCTATCTTTCTATATCAATACCGGGCCTGAATTCAGCGGCAGTAGAGCCCGAATACGTTTCCACCATAACATTCGCCTGATAAACGCCAGCCTGACCCGACAAATCCGCATATACAGTTTTTCCGTTTTATTAATTTTGAAATGATAAGGATTGTCTCTATTTGACGAACCCAAAATAGTCCCACCTTTGATCAAAATCCCTACCACTTCTTTAGGAGTAAGCGGAAGATACTCATTCACTACCACCCCACGAAAACCATCTCTAAAACCAATTACTTCAATATCTAAATCATTAGCAGTTTTGACTATTGCCCGTAGGCTATTGAGTTTGACAGCTGCGCGAGAATATAGCGTACGATATCGCGAAGGTCAGGCGAATGCCTTGTGCCTTGCTAAAATATCAAACAAGGCTTCCCGGTAGATCTCTATCTTCTGCATTTTGTCTTTGTGACGATTGCCCGGCGAAATGATCTCCGTCATAAAATTACAAGCGCCATCAATGCGACGTAACAACGCCTTGATACGCCGGGATCTCCAGTAGCGCGGGAATGGTTACGAAACTATACCCCTCAGCCCGTAAGATTTCAATGATAAAGGGCAATGACTGTATGACGGCGGTTCCCGCTTGCACACTGCCGCCGCAGGTATTATGCATCAAGATAATCGAGCCGGGAACGGTATTGGGGATCACCCGCGCGGCTACCGCAGGGCCGGTAATCCCAGTCCAATCCAGACTATCCACATTCCACAGGATAATTTTATACCCTAGGGAAAGAACAATTTGCACAACTTCATTGTTCAAAGCGCCAAAGGGCGGACGAAAGAGCGCGGTCCTTAGGCCGGTTATTTGCCGGATTACTGTTTCCGCCAGAAGAACTTCTTCCCGCACCTGTTCAGGGGTCAAGGCGGTTAAATCGGCGTGATCGTAAGAATGATTGGCCACTATATGACCCTCACCCACTATTCTTTGGACTAAGCCCGGGTTTTGCTGGGCGCAAGTCCCCAGACAGAAAAAAGTTGCCGGCACGTTGTAGGCAGACAAAATATCCAATAATAGCGGCCCAAACAGGGAATCCGGAGCGTCATCAAAGGTTAAGGCGACGAATTTACCGTTGGACCGCTCCTGTAGGTAAATTTGGCCGGGGAATTGAAGCGCCCAATTAGGATCGGCTTGGTAGGGCCGGTCATAATAAGCGGCGCGCTTCGGCGCCGATGACGCCGGGCTGACCAGATGCAGGTTTATATTTTGAGCCGAAGCCGGGGCCGGCGCCCCTGGAAAGGCCAAATCCGGACAGTCGTAATCACTGCGATTCATCATACCCACCTCAATTTCAAAGAACTATGCAGTATACCGTAGTATTATATTAAGAAAAAAGGCCAACTGTTCGTTGGTCTTCTAATAATACGATCTTTTATTTTAAACTACCCGTTTCTTATTTTCATTTTCCAGTTCTAAAACACAACGCTCTAACTCATCCAAATGCCTTTTCGGAATATTCTCTGACTTTCGATATGCTTTGATTAATTCCCTATAATACCATAATGTCCCCTCTTTCCCGGTATTAAACCTGCTCCATAATTCTTCGCCAATTTCCCGATAGTCAGCCAAAATACACCTTGCGTTATGCAGTTTATCTGCAACCGATAGCATTAATACCTCGATATAGGCCTCTATAAAGATCAATCTTCTTTAGTTTCTTCTTATATAAATCGACCCGATGTTGCAATAGAAAAAATTCATTTTTCCGTTGTAGTTCCGCGGCCATTAAGATTATATTCATTTATGAAATCTACATTTTCTTACCTATTCTCATTTTTTGATATAATAATTCTATCTTTTCTGACACAGATTAGAAAAGCTTAAAGTAAAAGCAACCACCTGTTTGTAGATGGTTACTTTTATTAATATCTGTTTTTTACTTTAAGTAAGGATCTCCCATCGCGCTATTTCCTCACTCCAGAGTATTGTTTAAATCAATCTGATACCAATTCACATTTCGTGTTGTATACATTACCGCAGCAATAATGAG
>DHOO01000090.1:0-1715 GCA_002409975.1 Firmicutes bacterium UBA5388 | reverse complement strand
AGGATCGTTAGCATCCCCACTGTTATCAAAGGAATCACTTTTTTCTCCAGCGCGCTACGAACATAGGCGCCGATTAAAATAACCACACTCAGGCTGGCTAGGAAATACGCCAGTCCAAAATTAACATGCTCGGAAAGAGCAAGCAAAAGAAGATAGAAGATACACAGGGAAACCCCGATCAAAAGATACTGAATAGGATGGATTTTATTATTGCTGAAAACCTCAACAAGGAAAAAGACAAGAAAAGTAAGACCAACAAACATTATCATGTATTTGACCGCCCGTGTTGTCTGAGTATAGATATCAACCGGAGAGAAAAGGTTTACTCCAAATTCAGAAGATAAAACAGTCTTTTTCGATACATTTTCCACCCATATTTGAGGATAGTTTCTATTTAAATCGAGAACTTGCCAATCCGCAGAAAAGCCATTATTGTCAATTTGATGTTGCTCAGGCAAAAACGCCCCGTCAAAACTGGGGTTATTCCATGATGATCTAAGATTTGCCATCGTTGTTTTTCCCAACGGCAAAAAACTAAGAGCTTGACTACCTTTTAAATTAATGTGGAGAGCATAGTTTATCCCATCTGAAACATTACCAAAACCAAGGGGGATGCGAACACTGATCCCAGAATCAAAGAGATCATTTCCCCTTTTGATCCCCGGTTCAAAAAGAACCGCTTGCTCCCCCCATTTTAATTCCACATATTCATTAATACCACGCATATCCGAGATATTCATGGAAACAAAAGCATCATCCCATAACAATTGATCCAAGTCTATATTCATTGTTTGTAATTTCTTAAAAGAAAAATCTCCTGATAAATCCAACTGAGCATTATATACTACAGCTTGATAAATTCCCCGGTATCTAACTTCCGGGCGGATCTCTCCTTCAATGTTCAAGGTTTCAGGTAAAACTTGAATATATTTAATGACTGATTTGGTTTCCCCTTCTTCATCTTTCCAGGTTTCTGTATACGGTATCGTTACTATCGGGCCACCAATAATTTGCCTTGTAGACCACTTGGAAGTAATTTCCTGGATCGCTTCTTTTCTCCTGCTCGCTCGTTCACTAACAAGCACTCTTATGAAAGCAGTTAGTGCCGGCTTGGGAATAGATAATACGGAAAACTATAGCCATCCCAGCCCTTTTTGAGAATATCAACAGGAGTGGGAACAGACGAAGATAAAGATTTGTTTTATCCATTTTAGCACCCCTCGTATTAAAGTCTTGTTCAAAACTAACCCTCTCACCGTAGTAACTCTTCACTTACCATCGTCATCACCGTAACAGGGGTTCCCGGCGGTCCATTAACCCCTTCGGAGCGTAAAAACACCCCATCGGCTTTTCTGAACCAATAATAGTTACTCCAAAACTTCGACATCCAGTTATTTAACGTCACTTTAACTTTCACTGTTTCGGTTTCCTCCCCACTATCGGAAAGTATGGTATCAATAATCTCATCTTCCCAGACTAAGATTTTCCCCTTTAAACTAACCGCCACCTCTCCGGTGGTACTATGATAAACATAGTTTTTTCCGATCGCTCTCACCCCAGGTCCAGTAAGGAAAATTATTAGCAACGTGGTTAGCAGCAACCAAGTTTTTTTATACATAGTCGTCCCCTCCTAAAGCACTCCTTCTTATTTTAAAATTACTTCGTGATTACAGAGGTCACCGGCATGAGCGGCTACTTAGAAAATAGATCTCGAT
>DHOO01000082.1 GCA_002409975.1 Firmicutes bacterium UBA5388 | reverse complement strand
CCCGCCTATGATTTACATTACTTTGTAATACTGTCGGTAGGCGGCATGAACAACTTGCTTGTCGACTCACCCGGCTTAGATTTTCATCATTTCATGTGTGCGGGCGGTAGCCGGCGTGAGCGACTATTTCGAAATATGGATCAAATTGCTGCCGAGATCATCCGGATGATCTCGGGAAGCCTCGGATTAGTAGTAGCAATACCCATAGCAGCTATTATGGCAGCTTTTTTAGCTTAAATTTACGTATAAACTCCGTCCAGTAACAAGATTAGTTTTATTTCTCGTTTATCAAAAAATTTGATATAATATGTAATTGATTAATATCGTTAACGTCAAAGCAAAGTTATTCATTTTAGACCGACATCTAATACATTTTTTGTCTTTATCGTAAGTTACTCTATTTATTGCAAAAAAGACCTCTTCGATATGATGCTGATACTGGAGTGATACAAGTGAAAAAATACAAATTATCAAGTTTATTAGTTTTTTTAAGTATTATCGCGATTTTAGTTTGTCTTAACTATTCATCTATCCTCTCAACATTTACTAATCTTATCAGATATCTAAGTAACTTTATCAATAAAACAATGCGCGAATTAACCGCTGATTTGAATTTAAGAAAACTAGTGTTCTTTATGGGGCTTTCTTTTCTTTACGGAATTATTCACTCTGCTGGACCGGGCCATGGCAAAGCCATCATCTTCGCCTTTTTCTTAAAAGAAAGGCATCACATGGCAAAAGCAGTATTAATGGCAGGTCTTACTGCTTTTACTCATACCTTAAGCGCACTTATCCTGGCATTATTACTGAATACGTTATTACTTGGCATCAAAGGCTTTTTCCGCATCAAAATGCAAGGTTATTTTATCTTTGCTAACGGAGTTTTGATTACAATCATCGGAATATTTTTTTTGATCAAGAGACTGCTTGCCAAAAACAAAGAGTTAGAAGAAGAACGATCTACCAATCATAATATCTATCTTATTGGTATCACGGCCGGTTTAATTCCTTGTCCGGCCTCATTGATGATTATGTTGTTCAGTGTCTCAAATGGGATAATACCATTAGGTCTGCTTTCAGTTTTCGGAATTTCGTTGGGTATGTTTGTCTTATTAGTAGCTGTAGGGATTTTGAGTATAAAATGTAAAAAGAACCTAAGCAGTGTTAAGGAAAACAAAACCACCGTCATGACAAGATGGATAGAATTTTTATCAATTATTCTAATCATATGTATTGGGTTGTTAATGAGCTTAACAGTAGTTTTTTAACTCACATTTCGCACCCTTTACATAAAGATCGAGCTGAATTTGATTTTTATAAACTGGATGGAAAATAAAATAACCGCTAAATTAGGAAGGTGCAAAACGTGGCGTATATTATAAAAAGCAAAGATTTTAAAAGAGGATCTATTATGCGGAGAAAGTGGGTAATTATTTTACTAATACTATGCTCCTTTAATCTAAAGAACACTACTGAGGCGCATCCACATCTCTTTATTAAGCCCTCGATTTCTATTGTCCATTTAGACAATAAGCGCTTAGGGCTTAAGGTTTTATGGGAATGGGATGAATGGTGGAGCATGGACGTAATTAATGACTGCGATCGGGATCATAACGGTATTTTTGATCATAAAGAGATTAAATTAGTATTTAACGACTATTTTAAAGGGGCGGAAGAGTTTGACTATTTCACCGTCCTAAAAGTTAACAAGAAAAAGCAACCGATTACCGTAACTGATTTTACAGCACGTATAGAGCCAAACAATATTGTTACTTATAGTTTTATTATTCCCCTTAATTTTATGTTTGACCATCAAAACAAAAGCTACCACTTTTCAATTGCTTTTAATGACGAAACTTTTTATATTGCCTTTCCCGATAAAATCGGCATTAATGAATCAACGAAGCATAAAAAGTATCGTAATCTAAAAACAACTACTGTAAGCTATTATGGGGTAAAGCTTGAGTTTAACTATACTGAAGAATAATAATTAGCGATCCTTAAAAACATAAGAAACATGCTAAAAGACCGCTGTCAGCGGCCTTTTATTTCCTATTCCGCGGAAAAATTATCAAAATAACCCTGAACCAATACAATTGGCGTTCCTTTATCCCCGCTACCACTGGTTAAGTCACAAAGACTACCCAAGAGATCAATTAATCGTCGCGGAGTAGTGCCCATCGATGCCGAATCCCCAGCTTCAGCCAAGTTTTTTCCTTTGATATATTCTTTAATTCCTTGATCAACAGCCTCTCCACTCAACTCATCCAGAAGATGATCGGCTAAATATTTTATTTTAATTTCATTGGGAACCCCTGATAAACCAGGAGTAAAGGCTGGTGAGACCACTGGGTCTGCCAGTTCCCATATTTTAGCCACCGGATCTTTAAACGCGCCATCCCCGTAAATTAAAACTTCTACCTGTTTTCCGGTTAGTTCCTTGATTTTTTTCTGAATTTCATCCACATAAAACTGTCCGTCCCTAGGAAATAACTTTAGTTTTTCTTCAGTCGCCACATTAGAACCTAATAAACCGTAGTCACGGTTATAACCGCTTCCTGCAATCACTTCCGTACAAATATCATCTAAACCATATAACTTCAGGGCGCCGCTTTCTTTAAGAATTCTTTTTGTCCTTTCCCGAGAATGAATATCAGCAGTCAGTACGTTTCTGGTGAAACGTAAAATATCCCGTGGATTATTCGAAAAATAAATAGAAATATTACCATCTATCCCTAAATCCTTGTAGGTCTGGACATAATCTACTCCTGTAAAAGGATGTTTAACCTCTTCCCCAAAGATTCTTCGATAATCTTCTTCTGTCAGAAAATCGGTATAGGGATTGATACCTGCCTCCTCCATCCGGTCAATATCCATCAAAGAATTCCCTACTTCATCAGATGGATAACTTAAAAGAAGATATACCCGGAGAAAACTCTGGGCAATAGCCTTTAAGATCAAAGAGAATCGGTTCCTGCTGATCAGCGGAAAGACAACACCAATCTCTTCCGCGCCAAATTTATTCTTTAAATCTTTACTCACTACCTCAAGCGTAACATAATTTCCTTGCGCTCTAGCCACTAAAGATTCAGTTATCCCAATCACATCCCGGTCATTAAGGATAAACCCCTCCTTTTTGGCTGCTTGTAAAAGAGAATCGACCACAATCTGGACGAGGTCATCACCTTGTTTGATAATGGGGGCCCGAATACCTCGAACTTGTGTGCCTACTGTTCTCATCCTTCTCACTCCCTACAAACTAGTAATTCAACTAAATTCCCTTCCAAACTTACACCGCAATCCATTATATTATTCACGGAGCACAAAGTAATTTAGTTAAATTTGATAAAACCAAAAGTGGTCATTATCATTAAATATAATAACAGAATTGCTATTTATACCCACAGGCGTCGCCTTTTATATAATAACACTATCTCAATATTTTTTACAGTTCTTTTTATTTTCCCTGGAAGCTTTGGAACGCTTTTTTCCAAGTCACTAGAGCGCGATCTAAACTAAAAAACCTCTTGCTGTTGATTAGCAAAAGGCTTATGGTATAGTATCATAATATCACAGATATTTCAACAAGCTTATTTTTTTAGTAGTTCCCGTCGGAGCAAATCTAAAGCCGCCTGAGTAGTACGTCTCTTAATCAAGCTTCGCTCGCCACGCCAACGAAGTTCTCGCACCAAACTTACCTCCGGTCCTTCTAAAGCTAAATACACGAGGCCTACAGGTTTTTCTTCTGTTCCGCCTCCGGGACCGGCAATCCCTGTGATCCCCACTCCCCACTCGGTAGCGGATTTTTTTCTGACTCCTTGAGCCATCAAGTGAGCTACCTCCGGACTAACCGCCCCTTCCCGGGCAATCACTGCTGCCGGTATCCCTAAAAGCTCCTCCTTAGCCCTGTTACTATAAGTAACAACTCCGCGGTCAAATACTGCCGAAGCCCCCGGTACATCCGTAATCCTATCAGCAAGTAGCCCTCCGGAGCACGACTCAGCCACCGCCAACCTCTCTCGGCGTTGAGTTAAAAGCCTTACCACCACTTGTTCAAGGGTTTCTTCATCAACAGCGAAGATGGCTTCTCCTAACCTCTCTCGTACCTTAGCTTCCAGCTCATCTAAGAGCCGCACTGCTTCGTCCATTACATTTGCCTGGGCAGTAAGACGCAGCTGTACCTCGCCTTCAGAAGCTAGGGGGGCGAGCGTAGGATTAGTCTGGTTAGCTAATAGATCGGCTACCTCTTCAGCTACAGCGCTCTCTCCTAAACCACAAAGTTTTAACACCCGGGAAAGGATAACTCCTTTACTTTCTGTTCGTAATATTGGTGACACATAATCATGAAACATGGGTTTTAATTCGCGTGGAGGACCGGGAAGACAGATTATTAACTTTTCCTTATACCTAACCACAATCCCCGGGGCCGTGCCATGAAGATTGGGAAGCGCCTCTCCTCCTTCCGGAATTAAGGCTTGCTTATAATTATTCTCCGTCATTTTTCTTCCCATCTTGGCAAAATAATCTTGAATCCATTCTAAAGAAGGCCGGTCGGGAATTAAAGATAAACCAAGCACTTGAGCAACAGTTTCCTTCGTCAAGTCATCATCAGTCGGTCCTAATCCCCCACTAGTAATCACCAGCTCAGCCCGGGCTAAGGCTTCCTCTACTGCCTGTCGCAGCCGTTGAGGATTGTCCCCTACCGTACTGCGGCGATAAAGTCCTATTCCTAAACTCGCTAATTCCCGAGAAAGGAAAACCGCATTCGTATCAAGAATTTGACCCAGTAACAATTCAGTACCAACAGAAATAATTTCAGCTTGCATTGTTATCCCTTCTTCTTCATTACTTCATTCGTCACTTGCGTTAAAATTTACTTCCATAAAAACACTCAACTTAATTACTATCGATTACCTTATCCGGAACTTTTGTAAATAAAGGACTTACGGATTCCCGATTATGAATTCGATCAATCGCTTCTGCAAATAAAGGAGCAACAGATACTATTCGGACTTTTTTTGACTTTCTCAAACAACTATTAACCACCGTATCAGTTCCAATCAGGAATTCGAGCGGACTGTCTTCGATTCTGGCCACTCCTTGTTCATTAAGTAAAATATGGGTTAAACAAGCAAATATTCTTTGCGCGCCTCTGTTCTTTAGTTCCCTTGCCAAATCGATTAGGGTTTCCCCGGAAATACTAAAATCATCTCCAATTAATGTGTTTTTCCCGCTTACATCGCCAATAATCTCTAAGACCTTCGCCCTTTCATCATGGCCTGTTCTTGTTTTGTCCCCAATCGCTACTGATACTCCCAAATAAGAAGCAAATTTTCTGGCTTGTTTTGTAAAGCCGGCATCTGGAGAGATCACCATCAGATCGTCAATATTTAAATTTTTAATATATTCGCATAAAACAGGCAGAGCAAACAGATGATCGACAGGTTTTTTAAAAAAACCTTGAATCTGTGGGCTATGCAGATCCATAGTTACTATGCGGTCAGCCCCTGCCAACTCAATACACTCAGCGCACACCCTTGCTCTAATCGAGACACGAGGTTCATCCTTTTTATCGCCCTTGGCATAACCAAAATAAGGAATAATCGCGGTTACCGAGTTCGCGCTGGCTCTTTTAAAAGCATCCAGCCAAAAGAGAATCTCAACAAATTCATTGTTTGGATTGAGACCGATTGGTTGTACTAAATAAACATCTTTATTACGTACTGTTTCCCCGACACGAACAAATATATTCCCTTCGGAAAAGACAATAGTGTCTGCCTCTCCTAGGTCGATCCCCAGATATTTACACATCTGTTCGGCAAAGACTTGTCCAGTGCTTCCGGCAAAAATTTTTATTTCCCCGCTAGTGATCATCTTCTCCTCCTTACCTGTATTTTTACCACATTATACTTTTCTTAATAATCATCTTAATCGGCATATGCCGGAACCTTATCGTTCCTATTTCTCTCTAAACTGATAATCTGTCGATAACGAAAACAAGCTCGGATATGATCATTAACTACTCCGGTGGCCTGCAAATGAGAGTATACGATAATGGGACCAAGAAAGGTAAAACCGCGTTTTTTTAAATCTTTGCTTACTGCTACCGATAAGTCGGATTGCGCCGGGATTTCGGATTCATTATTCCACGAATTAATAAGTGGTTGATAGTCAACAAACTTCCAGAGGTAATTACTAAAGTTTCCAAATTCTTCTTGGATTTCAATAAATCTCTGCGCATTGTTGACCGATGCTTTTATTTTCTTCCCATTCTTAATAATTCCTTTATGTTTTAATAGTTCTTCGATTTTCTCATCGGAAAAACCAGCAACTACTTTGGGATCAAAGTTGGCATAAGCCTCCCGGTAACCCTCCCTTTTCTTTAAAATAGTTAACCAGCTTAAACCGGCCTGCGCCGATTCGAGGACCATAAACTCAAAATGTTTCCGGTCATCGTAAACAGGGACACCCCATTCTCGATCGTGGTATTTGATATAAAGTTCATCATCTCCACACCAGGAACATCTTTTCATTGTTGCCACCCTCTACTCTGCTTTCTCCAAATTGAACAGGAACTAAACCTCCACTCACTCCAACCCATTTAAAACCGCGCGAAAACTCTCCAGACCCGCTTCCTATTCTTCATTGTTCCTATTCGCTATTTTCCTCTAGTTTCCTTTCATTTACGAAACAACCGCGTTGCTTTTTCCGGAATTAAAGTAACATTAGTTGCTCAACTTGCTTAAAATTCCTTCTTAAAATACTCTAAGGAATTGTATAATTCAATTATTTATGATTTGACCACAATATATTGATAGCCTAACAAAAGCCAAACATTATATATTGTGGTCAAATACGAGCTTAAGTTAATTATCCCTCTCTCACGCAAAAGACTCTTAATGATAGCCAGCGTAAACAACTACTTAGGCGGGCGACCAGTAAATAACTGCGCCTTCCCGACTCCGTAAAACTCGAGAACCTCCAAACACCAATCAATTCGTCCAATATCAATGAGTTGGTGGGCATCGCTTCCAATACTGACAGTTACACCCGCCTCAACGGCCATTTTTATATATTGCGGTCTGGGAGTCTGACTCATCCCGTGAATCTCCAGCGTCTTTCTTTTAGCCACCATCCGACGAATCAACTTTTCCCAAAAAAGCGTATCAAAATACTTCTTCGCCACCTCCCTTTCCATCTCTCTTCTTTCGTCAAAGGAAGTTGGTCGGTCGAGCAGAGGGGTCAAAGGTAGATACCCCTCAAGGTGTCCAAGAATATCGACAAAAGGGTTAGCGGCCAAAGCAAGAACCGCCGCTTTATATTCCTCCCAATAATCTTCATTGTAAAGGTCTTTTTTAATCGACCTATAACGAGGATAATGAGGAAGATAATGAACACTACCAATGACAAACTCACAAAATTCTGGAGCTCCCTCTCTCATCCATGGTCCAGTTTCTATCCCTGTGAGCAAAAACGGATAACCAGAAAAAGTGTTATCTTTTAGTTTTTGCTGAATTGTCTCTGTATAGCTCTGTGGATCACCATTGAAATAATTCTTGTTATTCGGATCCCCCGGATCAAAATGGTCGGTAATAGCAATTAATTCCAGCCCTTTTTTACCGGCCGTTTCTATAATTTCCGGCCAATCTCCCTCCCCATCGGAGAGAATCGAATGGATGTGTAGATCTACACGAGGCAATTTACTCATCTTTATCACCTGTTGTAACTCCGTAGAGAAATTCATTATAAACATAGAGCTTTATAAGTATTGAAAAGCATATTCTGAAAATGGGGATGGAAGCTCCATCCCCTGTCTTTACTGGGCTATTTGCGTTGTTCCCAGATTCAACTATCACGCCACAATATACTGATAGCCTTTCCGCAAGCAACACACTATATATTGTGGCGTGACCTCAAATTAAGGTAACAACGCAATTAGCTTTACTAGAAGTCTATTTCTTCAATAGCTTTGCCGCCTGTTCATCAATACGTCTGGCGGCTTCTTCCACAGAACGTTCACCCGCCCAGACCAGGTCCAATTCCCGGTCCATAATCGTCCGGTACTCCTGACCTTGAGGAAAAACCGGATACGGTTTGCCATTTTTGAACGCCTCCAAGAAGTAGACCTTATGTTCAGGGAGAGGGGTTAAAAAAGCCGGTGATTCCGCAATCGACTTGAAGGCGGGAATTCCGTATCGACACTCTGCCGCGATCTTTTGCCCCTGAGGCCCGGAATAGAAAGAGAGCACTTTCCAGACTGCGTTCATTTTTTTTGTGCCTTTAGGAACCACCCACAGATTGCTCCACACGCGGGAGACCTTTGCTGTCCGATATGGAATCGGAGCTATATCCCATTCTAATTCAGGCACTTCGGCAAAGCGATATGACCTGGAAACCCCACCGATATACATCGCTGCCCGCTGGCTCTTGAAGACTCCCTCGGATCCTCCCAACTCCTTGGCTTGACCGGCGTCGGGCGCCACCTTATGCTTTAATTTCAAATCAGCCAAGAATTGTAGGGTCTCAATAACTTTAGGCGTATTCATGGTGGATTGAGTGAAATCCTGATTGATAAAGCTGGTCCCGTTAGATAGCAGCCAATGGTACCAACCGTCGGGATAGATATCGAAGAAGAAACCCCATTGAATCGTGCGCCCACTTTTATCTGTTTTCGTTAGTGTTTTGGCTGCCTGTAAAAAATCATCCCACGTCCAGTTCTCAGTGGGAAAACTCAACCCGGCTTCTTGGAAAAGCTTTTTATTATAATATAAAACATTAGAAGTAGTGTCACGTGGGAGAGCATAATATTTCCCCTTGTATTTGAGACATTCCTCCACTGAATCATACATATCATCCAGAGGAAAACCTTTTTCAATGTAATTATCCAAGGGAAGGAGAGCACCCTTTGCTGCATAAGGCGCCAACCAATCCATACCGAGCATCGCCATATCAGGCGCGCTCCCGGAAGCGATCATGGTCAACAGTTTAGTATAATATTCAGAACTTGGCACCGTGATGTAACTAATTTCAATGTCGGGGTTGGCAGCCTCACACGCTTCCTTTTGTCTGTCTAGAAAACCGCCGTCGCCAAAGGTTTGCCAAGATATAATCTCCACCTTTGTCTTACTGGCAGCATTCACCAGGCTGAACAGACAAGATAGAACAAGAAGTAAGCAGATTAAAATTTTCTTCATTCTTCGCTCTCAGCGGCCATCGCCAACTGAGATACCTCCTTTTCTTTATTTTCTCTGGCCCAAGACGTTAAAATCTAGTTCTCACCTTCTTTCCTTCCTATTTCCCTTTCCTTCACCTGCCACCAAAACCGGAAACGGCCACTCCCTTGATAAAATACTTCTGACAGGCTAAGAAGACTAAAATTATCGGGATCAGAGCAATATTCGCTCCAGCCAGCAAAACTTCCCATTCCGTGTGCAATTCACCCCGGAAAAAGGCTAATCCCACTTGAATCGGCATTCGTTTCGTGTCGTTAATAATAATCAAAGGCCATAAAAAGCTATTCCATTCGTTTCTAAAGACAAAAATAGTCAAAGCGGCCACTGCTGGTTTGGCCAGCGGTAAAATGATGCGGAGAAAGGTTTGAAACCTTGAACATCCGTCGATTTTGGCCGCATCCTCCAATTCATAAGGGAGAGTCAAGAAATACTGTCGCATCAAAAAAGTGCCAAAGACATTAAAGACCGCAGGAAAAATCAGTGCTTTATAACTGTTTACCCATCCGAAAAACTTCATTAAAATAAAATTGGGAATAATCGTTACCTGTCCGGGGATCATCATCGTTCCCAAATATAATAGAAAAAGCTTATCTCTGCCTGGAAACTGAAGCCTGGCAAAGGCGTAGGCCGCTAGACAAGAAGTAGCTAATTGTAACAAAGTTATGACAATTGTCAAGAAAGAGGTGTTAAGGAGAAAACGACCAAAGGGCGCCATTGTCCAAGCCATTCGATAATTCTCCCAGCGGATCGGGTTTGGAATCCACCGCGGCGGAAAGAGAAAAATCTGCTCCGGTGTTTTTAAGGAGGATGATACCGCCCAGAGTAGCGGTACTAAAGCCGCGGCTGAAAAAAGAATCAGCATTAGATAGATCAGCGCGCGTTCCCAGAAAAATTGATTATGTATACGTTTGCCCTTATTATTCGCGAACCTTAAATTAAGCAGTTCCTGTTGAGCCGCAGGTTTTGTTATTCCGACCATATTCAGTGTTTCCCTCATCCTTGTTCCCTCCTTTCCTCATTCATAATAGACCCAGGTTTTCTGGATTTTAAACTGAAACAAGGTGCAAAGAAATATGATAGCGAAAAGCACCCAGGCAATAGCGGCGGCATATCCCATTCGAAACCATTCAAAACCATTCTTATAGATATAATAGACTATAGTTTCGGTAGAACCGCCTGGTCCACCCTCAGTCATGATATAAGCTGCTTCGAAAATTTTAAAAGCGCCCATCGTTTTCATTACAAATACCAAAAAGGTAGTAGGCGAGAGCAGGGGAAGAGTAATCCGGGAAAATTGCTGCCAACGAGTAGCGCCATCAATCTTTGCGGCCTCGTATAATTGATCTGGAATGTTCTGTAAAGCAGCCAAATAAATTACCATATAATAACCAGCATTTTGCCAGATATTCGTTAGCACAATCGCTGGCTTAGACCAAGTGGAACTGGTCAGCCAGTTAGGGGTCTGCGAGAAGCCAAGCTGAGATAAGAAAGAATTGATTAAACCAAAATCAGAGTTATAAAGCCAGACCCAGATTAAACCTACCGCAATCGTTGGGGTGACCACTGGCACATATAAAGCCGTACGAAACAAGGAAACTCCTTTTATTTTCTGATTGACCAGCAGTGCCAAGATAAGAGAGAGCACCGCCCCAACCGGAACCACGCCAATCACAAAATACACTGTATTATAAAGAGCTCTCATAAAATCGGGATCCCCAGTAAAGAGTCTTATATAATTAGCCAGACCAACCGGGTTACTCTGATTGAAGAGATCCCATTCCTGAAAACTAAGCCAAAAAGCCATCCCCACGGCAAAAACAGTGAACAGCATGAAACCTAATAAGTTGGGCGCCAAAAAAAGCCAGGCGGTCCTGGTTTCCCGACGTTGGGTAGGAGTTTTCCCAAACAACGAATTTCTGAGTCCTTGAAAGAAATTAGTGACTATCATTCCTTCCTCCCCCTTTTCATTATTTTCTTATCTATGGTTCTCCCGTCTCAACAATTTAACACCCTTCTTCAGTGATTATTTGACCCTTTACTTTCAAAGATTCTATGCTTCCAGTCTAATGATGAATTTAGAAAGTAAAATCCGAATGCGACATAAATCTTTCTCCTTGTTAATTTAAGTTCTAACAAACTGAGCGGCTACACTTTCTATGTTTTTTACGAGATTAGGGGTAACATCAATCTTTGCCATTTCACACGCTAACAATACCGCTCCCCCCCACGGTTCGAACCGGGGCGGAACATACTTGGCGCCATGAACATTTCTCTCCACCGCTGCTCGAAAAGAAGCAACTACTAAGGATTCACGTGCTACTCCTCCAACAAGAGAAACTGGTACTTCTTGCCCATTTGTCTCTAAACGCAACGCCAGATTCTCTACTAATTCTGCAAGTTTTTCACCAGCCCGGACTAGAATTGAATAAGCAACTTCATCTCCTTCTCTGGCCGCTTGAGCAACCAGAATGGTTAATCCGGCTATTCGCTGCCGATTAAGGCTCTGTTTATAGGCAAATCTTCGAAGCTCTTCATCGAAGGAATAGAACAAAGTACGCCGGAGAATCGTCTGAAGTAAAGTCGCCGGGGCCCTTTTGTCTGCTACTAAGGCCACTGCCTTTAACGCCTCTAACCCTATCCAGTACCCGCTACCTTCATCCCCTAAAAGAGGGCCCCAGCCCCCATTAGTTAGCCACTTACCTTTCCAGAGACCGGCAGCAAAGGAGCCGGTCCCCGATAGGACTACAATTCCATCGCCCGCAGGTATAGCTGCCCGAAACACTGCCGGAGGATCCGCTTCAACCTTAATCTGCCCTTCTGGACATAAATCACTTAAAGCTCGGTTAGCGGCATCAGCGGTAAAACCTGGCGCCGACATGTAAATACTTCGTACCTGTGGCTGGGGTACAGGTTCAGAAAGTGAGATTCCCAAAGAACCGGCGACCGCTTCGCGCATAGCATACGCGGCATCGTCTTCTGAAATGAAAGTAGTATTAGTAGGACCTCCATAACCCATTCCCACAATCTGTCCGTTCAAAGATATAGCACATCCGATAGTTTTAGAACCACCGCTGTCTACACCTATCAAAATTGCGTCTTCTGTTCCCATCTAATCTACCTCTCTTCTTACTGATATCGTGTTAACTCAAAATGGAGAATATAGCAATCGGCCCGGTACAGAATACGGTTATACATAACCCGTTGTTTAGAAATGCCCTCAATTTTCCGCTCAACCGTCAAAACAACTAGTTTGTCATCGGTCTCTCCAAGAAGACTGCTTTCCGTCTCGGTAGCAAGACGCGCCGTCACATATTCTTCCGCTCGGATTAGGTTGAGGCTATAACGTTCCTCCAATAAACGCTCCAAAGGAACGATGGAAAGATCATTTTCCAGAAGATCAGGGCATAAAGCTTTTGGGATATATGTTTCATCCAAAGCTACCGGAATATCGTTAGCCGTCCATAGCCGATAGATAAAAAACACTTCACTACCTTCTATTACATCAAGATGCCATGCTAGCTCACCACTAACTGAGAGCATTGACTTATCGAGAAGTCGACTCCCGGCCACCAACCCCCGGTCTTCCATCTCTTCAGTAAAGCTTCTTAACGGTGTCTGCGCCCGATTAGTATTAACAAACGTTCCCCGCCCGGGAGTCCGTTCTACAAGACCATTTGAGACCAAAACACCAATTGCTCGCTTGATCGTGGAGGTGCTTACCCCAAATTCTTTGCTAAGGTCCTCTTCTGAAGGAAACTTCTGTCCTGAAGGTAGCCTTCCGGAAAGAATCCTTTTTTCTAGCTCATCCTTAATTGACAGATACAATGGTAATTTTCCAAAATTATTCATGTCAAATTCCTCACATTAAGTTACTTAATTGTATTAATGTATTTATTCGTGTTTTTTACAGAAATTCCTCTTATTGGAAAAATAATATTTACACAAACTACCCTTATCCCCTCTTCCTGCCATTCTCCGTAGCATAAACTTTTTAAACTCAAGTTCAACCATAGAAAGG
>DHOO01000111.1:3205-6371 GCA_002409975.1 Firmicutes bacterium UBA5388 | reverse complement strand
CCTGGTATAGATCGAATAGTCACGAAATCAGATATGTGGTTAAATCTTAAATAATTGAATTATGCAATTCCTTAATGGTATAATGTACAATGAATGTTTAGTAAAATTATTACAAATAAATGGGAGTGATAAATAAATGGATAACTCGCAGGCCATTGTTATTGTCTTAAGCGACCCCGGAAGAACTGAAAGGGTGTTAAAGCTGTTATTGGAGTCGGAGATACGAGGTGCGACCATTATTGAGTCTATGGGGATGGGACAGGTCTTGGAAGGTAGTGTGCCGGTAATTGCCAGTATTCGCACTCTCCTGACCCAGCAGCGTCATTATAATCAGACGATTTTTGCGGTCTCCAAACATCCGGAGAAGGTTGATCATGCCATTAAGTTGATCTCGGAAGAGTTTGATGATTTTAAAGAACCGTGTACGGGTATGATTTTTGTAGTTCCTGTGGTTAAAGCTGTGGGCTTAGGACGTAAGGATAGCGCTGCCGATGTATAGAACGATTAGAGGCAATAATTTGAAAAAAGGAGGTGTATGAATGCCTACAGGAGTAACAGTTGACCCCTCTTCGTTTTTACTAAATTTAGCGATCATTTTAATCTTTACTAAAATAGGGGGAATAATCTGTAAGCGTTTTGGGGTGCCGTCGGTTTTAGGGCAGGTCTTAATCGGGGTTGTTCTTGGTCCGACAGTTTTGAGTTTGGTCCAACCAGATATGTTAATAGATGAAGTTGGTCAACTCGGAGTCATCTTTTTAATGTTTTTGGCCGGATTAGATACGGAAATGGATACCATGAAACGACTGGGCAAGAAAGCATTTCTGGTTGCGACTGGTGGGGCCCTTCTCCCTTTATTTGGTGGAACTTTGGTCGCCCGTTTATTTAATTTTGATTTCAAAACCTCGATTTTTGTGGGCACTATTCTTACCGCTACAAGTATCAGTATTACCGTGCAAACCCTATTAGAACTCGGAAAATTGAAAACGGCAGAAGGAAACATTATTTTAGCAGCCGCAGTGATTGATGATATTATCGGAATTTTGCTTTTAGCGGTGGTCTCCGGCGCCAGTACCGGAAGCAGTGGAAATCTATTGATGTTAGTAGGCCAGATTATTTTCTTTTTTTTAATTATTTATCTTTTCGGTGAGTTTGTTTTCCCCTTGTTAATCAGTCTTCATGCCAAATACGATATTAGAGAAGGTCGGGTTACATTAGCGATTGCTGCTTGTTTATTCTTTGCCTGGCTGGCGGATTATATGGGGCTAGCCACCATCATCGGCGCTTATTTGCTGGGAATATTTGTGGGACAAACTAAGGTTAAAAGTCTGGTTACCCAAAGAATTCAGATTATTGCTTATACTTTTTTCACTCCGATTTTTTTTGTGGGGATTGGTATTGGAGTAAATCTTCGTCAGATTAACCTTTCTTCACTAATATTTACGCTGGCAATTACGGTGACTGCCATTCTTACCAAAATGTTAGGATGCATGTGTGGTGCTCTAATGGTTAAGTTTGACTTACGAAGTTCATTACGGATCGGCGCTGGGATGATTGCTCGGGGTGAGGTGGGTCTGGTGATCACCTCTTTAGGTGTTCGGATGGGCTTGATCCCCGGCAACCTTTTCTCCAGTATTTTAATTCTTATTATTGTCACTACTGTACTTACTCCGATTTTACTTTCTATGATGTTTATAGAACCTAAGAAAGAGATAGTAGAGACAGCTATTTCAGGATGAAGCTAGGTAGTCGCTCACCCTGGCTACCGCCCGCGCGCATGAAATGAGGAGATTCAGAGCCAGGTGAGTCGACAAGCCCCAGAGGCATTTTCTTTGTAGAATTTTAGACTAGATGATTACAGAATAATAAGGTTAATGAAAAAATGAGGGTGATAAACCCTTATTTTTTTCCCTTAAAAGGAAAATAATACTAGTTTGTAGAAAATTAACCATATAATTTTGTGGAGGGGAGAGCATGAGACCAAGGAAAAAATATTTCTTTCCTTTCTGCTTCTCAATGTGTTTGCTTTTACCTCTGGTTGTAACAGCAAGGGAAGAGTGGCGGATAGATCCCATCGCTGTTAAGCTCAAATGGCAAGAGGAGCAGTTTTCTACAACTTTGGGTGGAGGTTATGGCTATTATTCTACGGATCTTAGCTGGAACTCTGACTTTAAATGGAGAAATCCTTTTTCCACCACACAGCCTCGGTATTTTAAAATGGGCGCTCGGCGAAGGCTCTTTAATGATTGGTGGGCAAATGCTGATGGACAGTATTCTTTAGCGCCAACTTGCGATTTTCGCTGGGTAGAGTTGGGGTTGGGAAAAACCGCGGTCAGGTCTTTTTCCTTTAGAACTTGGGTAACGGGTGAATGGCGAAGAGTTGCAGCGACATCTAATCTTGAAAATTATGATCTACAGGTTATAGGATTATGCTTACGCTGGAGACCGTGGCCAGCGCTCCGCTGGCAGGGGGAAATTACTGCTGAGAACAAAGATTACCTCACACCATCAAAATCCTCACAGAAGTGGGCTCTTCATAATGAGTTAACATATCGCTTTCTTTCTCATAATTGGAAAGGTGTCCTGACTGAAAACACAAGGGAGTATCCGGGTAACCCTTGGATAAACTATAGCTATCGTTCTTTCCGTTTAGAGTGGGATTGGAAAATAGCCGGTAACGCTAACCTGTTGACCAAATGCGGGTTAAATTATCGAAGATCGGGAAATGGAAAAGAAGGCGGCAAATTATATATAACAGGCATTATAGATTATCCCTCTTCTGTCGAGCAGACAATAAGTTGGATGTATTACACTACAAAAACTATTGCATCCTACGTACCAATGACTGAGGAAGCAGAAGACGAAATCTTTCCGTTTACTAATTTCCGTGCGGGAATACGATGGAAAGGAATTTATCCCCCATTTTCTTTTCGAACGGAGTTTTTTGGAGTGCAAAAAGAGAAAATTTTCAATTATGGGGGTATGTTGAAAATGCAAGTAGATATGGGGAACGTGAGGTGGGTTTTAGGTCTGGCGCCGCAAGGAGGATTTTACCAGTCCGAGGAGAAAGGATATTGGTTAGAGGTAAAATATTTTTTTAATTAAGGAGGAAACTGATGTTAATATATGGAGCATTGGTTCCCCATCCTCCTATTATCTTGGAGGGAAT
>DHOO01000111.1:0-2964 GCA_002409975.1 Firmicutes bacterium UBA5388 | reverse complement strand
GGAGAGGGTTGGTTCGTTTTCTCCAGAGACGTTCTTACTGTTCTCCCCACATGGACCGGTCTTCCGGGATGGTCTGGCGATTAGGGGAGAAGAGAAGTTAAAAGGTAATTTAGCGAGTTTCGGTTTAAAACAGAACTGGGAATGGGAGAATGATCAAGAACTCATTCAGGCAATCATCAAAGAAACATCAGCAGCTGGTTTAAGTTGTTTAGAACTCACAGATGAACTTCGTTTTCGCTACCGGCTCTCTGGAGAACTAGATCATGGAGTGTTAGTCCCCCTTTCCTTCTTAGCAACTCAATCCTGTCGTCTGGTCGCTACAGGGATGTCTCTCCTTCCTTGGCCGGAGCAGTATGCCTTAGGGGTGGCAATCGGCCGGGCAGTCAGAAGTTTGCCTCGCCGGATTGCGGTTATAGCTAGCGGGGATCTTTCTCATTGTTTAATCCCAGGCGCTCCGGTTCCATATGATCCACGCGGGAAGGAATTTGACCTTGCATTGATAAGTTTATTACAGGAGAATAAAATAGAAAAAATATTCAGTATGGAACCGATTTTAGTAGAAAAGGCCGCAGAATGTGGTTTTCGTACTTTGTTGATGCTATTAGGGGTCTTTGATGGTTTGAAGATTAGTATTGACATCTTATGCTATGAAGGCCCTTTTGGGGTGGGTTATGCAGTTGCTGGCTTCCGACCTGGGGCGCATGATGACTCACATCAAGACCTATTTTTAAAACTAATTAACCAAAGGAAGAAAGATATAATAAACCGTAGAGTAAAAGAATCCCCTTTTGTCAAATTAGCCCGTCTAACCGTGGAAAACCACCTGTTAGGCGCAAAGACTCATTTAGATTTGGAACTTCCTCCAGAAGCAGAGAAACCGGCAGGAGTCTTTGTTTCTATTAAAAAACATGGTGAACTTCGAGGTTGTATTGGAACTATTTTTCCCACTCAACCTAACGCTGCCGAGGAAATTAGAAATAATGCGATCGCCGCTGCGTTTCAAGATCCGCGGTTTGACCCAGTGCAAGAAGAGGAACTTGATGAGTTAACCTATTCAGTGGATTTATTGAAAGCTCCTGAAGCAATCCAGGGGATAGAAGAATTAGACCCCAAAAGATTCGGAGTTATCGTCCGGCAAGGGAGGCGAACCGGTCTTCTTTTGCCTAATCTAGAAGGAGTGGAAACTGTTGAGGAACAAGTAGCAATTGCTAAGCGGAAAGCAGGAATTGGTCAAGAGGAAAGTGTGGAACTGGAAAGATTTGAAGTGATTAGATACTTTTAAAGGTGATCACATTAGGCTGGGAAAGAAGGGGGGAATTGGATGCCTGCTCAGAAATCCTCTTATTTTCATACTTTGCCGACCGGTGAAGTTGTCTGTACCCTGTGCCCCCACGCTTGTCAATTAGATGAGGGTGAAAGAGGCCGTTGTCGCGGAAGGTTTGTGCAGGACGGAAAGCTATATGCAGGTAATTATGGTCGTGTTTCTTCTCTGGCTTTGGATCCGATTGAAAAAAAACCTTTATATCATTTCTATCCCGGCTCACTAATTTTATCAGTGGGCACAATTGGCTGCAACCTAACTTGCCGGTTCTGTCAAAATTGGATGATTGCGCAAGAAGATGCGGAAACCGAAGAGCTTTCACCGGAGGACCTAGTGACATTGGCTATAAGGTATCGACCGGAGGGCAATATCGGGATCGCCTATACATACTCGGAACCTGTGGTCTGGTTTGACTATATTCTAGATACTGCCCGCCTGGGAAAAGAGAAAGGTTTAAAAAATGTCTTAGTGACTAATGGTTATATTAATCCAGAACCTTTAGAAGAATTAATACCATATTTTGATGGGGTTAATCTTGATCTTAAAGGCTCTGACCTTTTTTATAAAACAAACTGCGGTGGGCGCTTGCAACCTGTTCTTAATACTGTCAGAAAACTTGCCGGCAGGGTTCATCTTGAGGTTACCAATCTTTTGCTCCCAGGAGAGAATGATAGTGAGGAAGATATTACCTCATTGGTTCGATTTTTGGCGGACCTTGACCGTAAGATTCCGCTCCATTTTTCCCGGTACTTTCCCCAATATCAAATGACACTCTCTTCTACCCCGCTGTCTACTCTAAAAACCGCTTTTCTTTTAGCTAAAAAAGAACTGTACTATGTTTATGTTGGTAATATTCAGGACTCTAAGTATAGTACAACATTCTGTCCTGAATGCGGAGAAGTTTGGATCGTAAGAAGAGCTTCTTCGGTAATGTTTTCAGGAATAAAAGAGGGTCACTGTTTAAGGTGTGGAAAAGAGGCGGATATAATTCTATGATTCAAGTTTATACCGGTAATGGGAAAGGAAAGACGTCTGCCGCTATTGGACAAGCTGTACGAGCAAAAGGTCAAGGCTTTAAGGTTGGAGTTTTTCAGTTTTTAAAAGCCGGACGACAGACCGGGGAAATACAAGTTTTAGAGGAGATGGGGATCCTGTTTCGGCAGTATGGATCCGGACGTTGGTTTAATAATCGTCTGCCGGAGCAGGAAGAGATTGATTTGGCCCATTTAGGGCTAACAGAAGTAGTGAAGGCGATCTCTGATGGATATCAATTAATAGTTTTGGATGAGATCAGTCACGCCATTAATTTTGGTTTAATACCTATAGATAAGGTTATTTCTTTAATTACGGATCTTCCTAAAAATACAGAGTTAATATTAACCGGGAGGGGTATGCCGGAACAGCTGGTTTTAAAAGCAGACTTAGTGACGGAGATGAAAGAAGTGAAACATCCGTACAAAAAAGGTATAGGACCACGTCGAGGAATCGAATACTAATAGTAGTCGAGTCAACTTCTGCTTGCAAGCCGGGTGAGTCGACAAGCATCGAAGGCGATTTAGTAGTCGCCCACCCCAGCAGCTGGGGCACGTGAAAAGATGAATTGCGACAGCTATGAGTTAATTGTTGGCAGGCGGCGTGATCAG